>JAICUC010000211.1 GCA_025936075.1 Nitrospira sp.
ATGATAGGGGAAATGTAGCGGTCTTCGATCAACCGCAATGGGCCTTGCGCCGAAGCATCCTCGATATTCTATAGGCGCAATCCTACCTTACCCTTCCACCCTATCCATAGAAGGTAGCAATCGCCTCGACGACCTCCGTCTGTTGAGCCGGTGTCAGTTCAGGATAGATTGGAATCGCGATGGTCTCATTGGCGGCCCGCTCGGATTCCGGAAAATCACCTTTCTTATGACCTAGGTACTGAAAACACTCCTGCAAGTGAAAAGGAACTGGGTAGTAGATCTCCGCACCGATCCCTTTCTGTTTGAGATGCTCCATGAGCGCGTCTCGACGTTCTACTCGGAGCACAAACTGATTATAGATATGATAGTGCTTCACCCCCTCGGATCGATAGACAGCTTCCGGCAATCGCACTTTTCGCCTCTCCACGAGGCCACTCTGTCGAAATAGTAGCTCATATCTTTCGGCATTCTCTTGTCTTCGTTTCGTCCATCCATCCAGATAATTGAGCTTCACATTGAGCACCGCCGCCTGAATGGTGTCGAGCCGGAAATTCCCTCCAATCACCTTGTGGTAGTACTTGGGTTTGCTGCCGTGGACACGGAGAATTCTCATCCGTTCCGCGAGTTCGGAATCGTTGGTAATGGCCATTCCTCCATCACCCAAGCAGCCCAGATTTTTGCTTGGAAAAAAAGAGAGGCATCCGATAGTGCCCATGCTGCAGGCTCGGCGGCCGTCGCGGTGTTCCGAGCCGATGGCTTGAGCCGCGTCCTCGATAACGCTCAGATTGTGTCGCTTGGCGATATCCATAATCGGTGCCATGTCTGCGCATTGTCCGTAGAGATGGACCGGAATGATAGCCTTGGTTTTGTCCGTCAGCACCGACGTAATTTTGGCTGGATCGATGTTATAGGTGGTGGGATC
Organism: Nitrospira sp.; assembly: GCA_025936075.1. Lineage (GTDB taxonomy): Bacteria > Nitrospirota > Nitrospiria > Nitrospirales > Nitrospiraceae > Nitrospira_D. The sequence continues at coordinate 923 of JAICUC010000211.1, forward strand.
GATGTCTACAAGTACCGGCTTGGCTCCAAGACGAACGATTACGCCGGCAGTGGCAAAAAATGAATAGGGGGTCGTGACCACTTCATCCTCCGGCCCGATTCCAAGCGCCATGAGTGCAAGCAATAGCGCATCGGTCCCGGACGTCACGCCAATGCCATACGTAGCCTGACAATAGGCAGCCACCCGCTCTTCCAACTTACCCACGTCCGGACCGAGGATAAACGCGTTGCTTCGAAAAGTTTTTTCCAATACCGCCAGAATTTCTTGCCTGAGCGGCTCGTGATGAGCATTCAGATCCAGTAATGGAACCGCCATGAAGATCTCCTTTTTAGACTGCTCTCAATCCCGCTTTATCATGTCATCAAAGACTGCCATTTTCTGTCCCTAAAGAATATTCTCTTCCCCAAATTCAACCGATTCGAATATATCTATTGATCTGTCCCGGCTCCCTGAGGGATGAGTTCATGTAATCTCATAATTCAGAATAGCCGGATGGTACCAGCGGAGGTGCCCACTGTGAGAACAGGTTATGCTTCTTTGCTAGAATAGTCGGCCCTTACCTTCATTTCAGAATTGGTTTCGCATATGATGGCGTGACCGTGGAGATCGCACGATGCGATACGTGTCCGTGTCTTGTGCCAATGCGCGATGCATCGGATCCTTACCCATCAGACGCATGACCAGACCCATCGGAGTGATAAGAAGATAATAGATGATTCCGAGTATGATTTTCGTATTGATGGAACCGAGAACGTGGCCTACCTTCATCCACCCTTTATGAGCTTGTTGCAAGCTCTGCGGGGCAATCGCACCCAGAACAATGAGCAGGCTTCCCAGAATCGTCGCCCACAAGCGAGGCGATTCACTGCGGAACACAACAGGCCACAATCCGATTACCGCAAACACACCACCCACCAACAGACCGAACTGCCGCAAATCCCTCATGGTAGGCTGTTGATTTGTTCGATCCATCGCGCAGTCTCCTAATCAAGCTCGAATTCTTTTTGCCAATTGGTATCGTTCTCCAACGGCTTTTGTCGCGTTTTATACAAAACACAGTTTTCCATGACAAGCACGTCCATTTCAGTCCGCATAAAACATCGGTAGGCATCCTCCGGCGTGGACACGATCGGCTCCCCTCGAACGTTGAAAGATGTATTGACCAGAACAGGACAGTCGGTTTGTGCCTCGAACGACTTGAGCAGTCGATAATACCTCGGGTTGGTCTCCTCATGAACGGTTTGTATTCTGGCCGAATAATCCAGATGCGTGACGGCAGGAATATCGGACCGTGGAACGTTCAACAAATCAATCCCCCATAAATCGGAGCGATTGGCGGGCAAGGGAAGCCGTCGTTTCTCCATCACCGGTGCCACCAGCAGCATGTAGGGACTGTCCGTGTTCATTTCAAAGAAATCCGACACTCGCTCCCGAAGGACCGACGGCGCAAAGGGGCGAAACGACTCGCGATACTTGATCTTCAGGTTCATCACTGATTGCATCTTTGTATTTCTGGCGTCGCCAAGGATGCTTCGACCGCCGAGCGCACGGGGACCGAACTCCATACGGCCCTGCAACCAGCCGACAACTTTTCCTTCGGCAAGATCTTTTGCCACGCAGTCAAAAAGGTGATCGTCGTCCAACAACTCATAGGGTGCCTCAACCTGCTTGAGAAATTGTTCGATCTCAGCATTGGTATGTCGTGGCCCCAGATAACTCCCGCTCATCCGATCAACACCGGTCAAGACCCTCGGTTGATCGTCATAACGGTACCAGGCGCTCAACGCAGCCCCGACCGCCCCACCCGCGTCTCCAGCTGCCGGTTGAATCCAGATCCCCTTGAACGGCCCTTCTCGTAGGATCCGTCCGTTACCCACACAGTTGAGCGCGACAGCGCCGGCCATACAAAGATATTCAACTCCGGTTTCACGGTGTAGAGTTCTCGTGACACGAAGCATAACCTCTTCGGTCACTTCTTGGACTGAACGGGCCAAATCCATCTCCCGTTGCGTCAACTTACTCTCCGGTTTCCGCGGTGGCCCGCCGAACACGTCATCAAATTTGCTCCCCGTCATGGTCAACCCAGTGCAGTAGTTGAAATAATCCATATTCAAACGGAATGTCCCGTCCGGTTTGAGATCAAGGAGATGATCATAGATGGCCTTGACGTATTTCGGTTCCCCATACGGAGCCAACCCCATTACTTTGTATTCGCCGGAATTGACCTTAAAGCCGGTGTAGTACGTAAAGGCGGAATAGAGAAGCCCAAGGGAATGAGGAAACGGAATTTCCCACAGCGGCGTCAACGCGTTCCCATCGCCAAGCCAGGCAGACGTCGTAGCCCATTCGCCGACGCCGTCCATGCAGAGAACCACAGCCTTGTCATAGGGCGACGGGTAAAATGCAGAGGCGGCATGAGATTCATGGTGCTCACCGAACAACAGCGGGGGAAGCATCGACTGGTCCATTTCCGGGGACAACGCGAGGAACTCTTTCGCAAGCAAATTACGGAGTAAGAGTTTTTCCTTGAGCCACACCGGCATAGCTGCCACGAACGATTGGAGTCCCTTCGGAGCGAATGCCAAGTACGTCTCAAGTAACCGCTCAAATTTCACGAGTGGTTTATCATAAAAGACGATATAGCGAAGATCACTGAGAGTAATTCCTCCCTCTTTCAAGCAGTAGGCAACCGCATGGGAAGGGAAACCTGGATCATGCTTCTTTCGGGTAAACCGTTCCTCCTGAGCAGCCGCTATGATGTCTCCTTCACGGATGAGGCACGCCGCACTGTCGTGGTAGAAAGCTGAGATTCCCAGTATGTTAGCCATACTCCTCCGTCAAGGTTTGGAGTCGTTTCCAGACGGCACAAATTAAGAAACTGTAGAAGACTGGGGTGTGGACAGGTTTTCCATACCCATAGAGTCGGGGGACAAACTGCATGGGTCGAACTCCTGCCATGAGTGCGAAGACAGCATGTCACGCATCGTTTGCCAACCCAAACACCCCACAAAAGATCGGAAACGCTGCTCAAACCATCTTCGCCCTGCACCTTGGTAAAATCGAACCGAAAGCGGGACAGGGACCGGAATCTCCCTTAATTCGTATACATCAAATTCATAGGGATGGCAGTAAAACACGAACGGGGCATCGATCATAATCCTCCGAGCAAAGTATCGACTCGCAAATCCCGGCAACAACCGATGATATCCACCTCCTCCGACAGGCAGGTTTCTGCCGAGTGCTTGAAAGGTGGCCAACGGAGCTTCTAAAATGCTGCCACCCTGGTTCAGACGAACCCGAGTCGGTAGGACGGGCCAACCCGCGATTCCATAACGTGGAAGACGGGCCGGTACAATGCTGGAGTCGTACTCAAAACCAGCTTCTGCAAGCACATCGAGAGCCCAAAGGGTATCGTGGACAATCGAGAAATCAGGCGCACGATATCCCCTTACTTGCATTCCGATGATTTGTTCGAGAAGATCCTTAGATCGCCGGACATCGGCGAGAAATTCTTTGGGCGACTGTCGGCCAATTTCCAAATGCCCGTGTCCGTGGCACGCCACTTCATGCCCATCGGCCTGGATTTCCTTGATGACTTGAGGAAAACGTTCGGCGAGTTTGCCGAGCACAAACATGGTCGCCCGCGCATCGATTTCGCGGAGAAGCTGCAAGACGCGCCGCGTATTGTTAAGAGCCCGCTCCGTGATGGGAAGATTCCGGTCCCATGTGGATTGTGGCCAATCTTCAACATCAATGGTGATGACGGGGGGGCCGTAGCTCATGGCCGTAAACTTACATGAAAGTCCATACCGGCCCCCGGGATTTTCTGGATTCGAACATCCGCAAAACCTGCCGTTTCGCAGAGTTTGCGAATGCCGGCGTCATTATAGAAGTAGACGGGACATTGTCGCAGTTGATAACGAAATTTCCTGAAGGGGGTTCGGAACCAATGCTCACTAGGAAAAGATACAACAGCCAGTTGCTTGACTACTGGCCGCAAAGCTTTTAAAAATGCTTGAGCGTCTTCGACGTAATCCATGACCCCCATCACAATTGCGAAGTCATGCGGCTGAACAGGTGCACCAGGAAACAACCCTTCGATCAACCTATACCGGTCCTCCGCTAGACCCGCCTGAGCCAGACGATGACGCACAAGAGTCAACATATTGGGAGCGGGATCAATTCCTGTAATCCGAGCAGCTCCCCGCTTGAACGCTTCTGCGATGTATGGGCCTGAGCCACATCCCACGTCAAGCACTGTACTGCCTCTCAGGTGATCAAGGGCTTCGAATGTGAGGGCGTATCGAATGAACATGTCACTCCGGAACTTACCGTCCACCCAACGCATGAAAGGATTCCGCTTTTGATCGTAAATGGTGTCGAAGGTCTCGGCAAAGCTATTAAAAAATGTGGCCGCATCATGCTCCTGATTCATTATAGGCTCCTTTTCACTGTGCCCAACGCGGTCGAATCAACATCTTGATAATCCCCCGCATGAGTCACCTCTCCGGTAGCCCCCATGCATGATCCTTCGCTGAGACAAGGGCGGGACACTGCTAAGACCCCCTAATCCTAGGGCTGAAGCTAGCGGCATGTCTATACCGCGCATGAGGGGAAATAAAGACCACTTTAGCCGGCCTGTAATAATCGAGTCCGTCATCATCTTGATTGTGACAAGAACACTCCTATGTCTAGAACAAGGTATAGATAAAAGGGGCAACGGCTGAACCTTGTGTCAGCACAATTAAAGTGCCGAACAAGAGCAAAACTATAAGAATCGGCAATAGCCAGAATTTTTTGCGTTCCTTCATGAAGTCCCACAGTTCCAGGACAAACGCAGTCATGGTGCACCTCCTTGGACTTGTACCAGATGTTGGCTCTATCCTCAGAACAGCATGAACGTTACTTTTATCATTTGGCCCAAAGGTGATTCAAATGTGATCAGGAGAATCGCCAGGACTTTCCCCCCTTACTTTCTGATGACGGTAAGCTGTCCTGCCCCATGTCGCTTGCCGTCCGCGAACACGCCGCGCAATCTTTGACAATCGGAATGCTCTACAACGCGACATCCGCCCGACCATTCGGCACAAGCAGAGTGAAAATATCATCGGCCATGTGTTCTGCCATCACTCGATGGCCCTCCGCATTGGGATGGCCGTCTACCTTGGAGTTGACTAAGGAAGAAACCTTGATCCCCCCATACCATTGTCCCATGTCCCTGACGGGTACTCTTTGAGCATACTGAACAACGTCTTCAAACAATTGCTGATTCTCGGCAGAATCCAACCGATGGAAGAACACAATAAGGGGAATGTGACGTTCTTCACATATCAGCGTCAGCTCACGTAACGCCGCCATGGATTGGCGCCAGCCCATTCCTTCCTGCGGAAAAGTCGCTGCCGGCGTCGGCTGAAGCGCGGGCAGAGCATAGTTATAGGCATGATGCATCAGTCGATAAAACCAGAGCTTCCCAACCATCGTTAGCACCATGTCCGAAAAAGGTTTTCCCCACAGAGAACTTTGAGCCCAAGGATCAAAAGGCCCTTTATTGACTTCGATATCGTTCTGAACGTAGGTCAACATCACTAGATCGGGTTGCAGTGTGATTCCTTCCTGCTTGAAATAGGTCATCTCCTGCACCGTGTTGTATCCTCCCACTCCACTGTTG
>JAICUC010000218.1 GCA_025936075.1 Nitrospira sp.
ACGGACATGGTGACCAAGCGCGGGGCTGATCCCCTCGTCTGTAGAGGGCAGGGTACATGCCGACACACATCCATGCACTTCTGACGGTCGAGCCCCCGATGAGGGTTAAGGAGGATCACACGATGAGTGACACCTTCAACGAAACCGGCTTCACTGAGCAGGAAGAGGCGGCGATGCTTGCCGAGAGTGGAGGACTGGGAGGAGCTGGTGTCCGCGCAGACTCAGGTCGCTGGCCGGGGGTACTTTCCTGGATCACCAGGCTTGATGTCACCAAGCGCCTCTCCACGGCACTGTTTTTCTTCACAAGATTTAGTCAACAACTGCGATATTGTACCGATCAGACACTGCCGATTTGTATGGCCCCTCTTACCCCGTCTGTTACAGGACCGTGCGTGGAGATGCGGCCCCCTATCTCGCGGTGGAGCCAACCGGTGCATGGCGTGTTCGAAGCGCCATGCGAAGGCCGTCTTTCGGGTGCAAGGTCACCATGACCTGAGGCTCCACGGTTTCTTGGGCCAACTGTAGATCATAGCGGCGGCCGATGAGCGCCAAGAGCAGCGGCCCTTCGACCGACGCGAAATGGCTCCCTACGCAGGCTCGCGGCCCGGCACCAAACGGCAGATAGGCATAGCGCGAACGTGGTCGTTCACCGCTCAACCACCGTTCCGGAAGAAACCGGTCTGGGTTCGGCCAAAACTGTGGGTGTCGGTGCAGGTTGTAAATACTGACTAAGACGAGCGCACCTGCGGGAAGTGATACGCCGCCGACGGTGGTATGCGTCACGGCTTTGCGCTGGACTGCCGGTGCCGGCGGGTAGAGGCGGAGCGATTCATCGAAGACGGCTCGCGTATACGGAAGATGGTCAAGGTCTTCGTAGGTGGGTGTCCTTCCTTGGAGCACCCGGTCCAGTTCCTCATGAAACCGTGCCTTCGTTTCCGGGTGAGTCGCGAGGAGATACCATGTCCAGTAGAGCGCCGTTGCGGTGGTCTCGTGGCCTGCGATAAAGATGGTCAATGTTTCATCCCGCAACTCCTGGTCAGTCAGTCCCTCACCGGTCACGTCATCCCGCGCATGGAGGAGCACGCCAAGGAGGTCGTCATGCGTCGTTCCGCTCCTCCGGCGACTGGCCAGCAACCCATACATCAGCTCGTCCATGAACTGCATTACGGAACGAAATTCACGGTTACGCGCCGTGGGCACCCATTGGGGGAGGAACAAGGGGTGACTGAACGAGTCGAAGGCGTATTTGACGCTGACCTGCAGCGCATGGCGAATGCGATCGATGTGTTGAGCCATGCTGGAGCTGAACATGGTTTGGGAGATCACTTCCAAGGTCAGTTGCCGCATTTCGTCCGCGATATCGATCGGCTGTCCTTCGTCGGCTGCCCAACCGGCCATTCGTTGTTCGCCTATCTGAGCCATCCGATCGGCCATGGTCGCAATGCGAGCGCGATGGAAAATGGGCTGAATGATGCGGCGATGTCGCTTCCACACGTCGCCAGACGCCGTGACCAACCCATTGCCCACGACCAAAGCCAGACCGGACGGTCGTCTCGGATCGTATACTTTCGCAAACCGCTCTGATTGCGTGACCAGCACGTCTTCGGCAAGATCGGGATGGCTGAACAGATGGAGTGTCTTCGGGCCCAGCCGAAAGCGCAGCGCATCGCCGTGCTGGTGCCACCAGGTTGAGAGTAGGTCCAGAGGTCGTGTCTTGAACGTACGCAGATGGCCCAGGAGAGGCACCGCGCCGGGAACATCGACAAGCGTGAAGGAAGGCATGGGATCCGGCATGAGAGACCGTATCATACTCGGGCAGGCGCAGTGAATTGGCAGTGCCGCTCCACGGTAGCGTAATGCTCTCTCTCGTGGTTCAGCGTCAGATAGTCGTTGGCAAGCTCTTTGGCGATCCATTCCAGGGTTCTTAGCCACAAGGTCTTCAAGGCCATCTGAGTTTATTATTCCTATGATGCCGGTATGCCACATTAGCAAAAGGCAGCGTCGCCCTTAGAGCAATCAGGAGCGAGGAGGGAGTTTATTTTACGAGCACTGAAAGATATTGAGCTAGAGATGCGACATGCATCCGAGGAACTGGAAGATGCCTTATCATGAATACTAGAGAGATCAACATCGCCCGCCAACCGGATATGTTGGGAACCATCGAAGGTGAGGGCCCGGAGAAGTGCTACCGGTTCGAAGGGTAGGCTGCCGTGGGGAATCTGTTCGGCGCATTCACATTGAAAGGACTGGTGTCCCCAACGGGATTTGAACCCGTGTTACTGCCTTGAAAGGGCAATGTCCTAGGCCAGGCTAGACGATGGGGACGTGCCACTATGGGTAAGAGAACAGCACACATACCATACTCATAGCTGCCCTGTCACTAGAATTGCTCCACCGTCGGGAAACCTCGTTGGTACGTAAAATGGATGAGGGTGAACGGGGGGCTCAGCTACTGAACAGGTCTATAGAACGGCAACTCCAGTTCCATTTCTCTGAGAGTACGGTACGCTTGGTCTTTCTGCGAAAGAATAGGCTCAGTGATCGGCCAGACAATTCCCAAACCCGGATCGTTCCATAAGAGGCCTCGTTCATCTTTCGGTGAATAATAGGCCGTGCACTTATACAGGAACGTCGCCGTCTCGCTCGTGACACAAAAACCATGAGCGCATCCAGCAGGAATGTACACTTGGTGAAGGTTCTTACCCGACAGCTCGATCCCATACCATTTTCCGAACGTCGGTGATCCCTTTCGAATATCGACGACGACGTCGTATACAGTTCCCTCAAGGGCCATGACGAGTTTCCCTTGAGCCTGTGGTTCCTGAAAATGCAGACCCCGCACCGTGTTTCGGACTGAGCGTGAATAGTTATCTTGGACGAAGCGCTCAGGAATACCTGCGTCAGAGTAACGCTGCTCATGATATGTTTCCAGGAAGTACCCTCGATGATCCGACATGACAGACGGTTCCAGCAAGAGCACACCAGGAATGTCAATTGACGTCACACGCACGGCATCCTCTACTCATTCATGTATTCATGGCTCAGGAGTGGAACCGCGAGGGGGATGACTGGGAGGATCGACGACTGTAGGACGGTCGGGATACAATTGCCCCAATCGATCGATTAAGGGAAGAGCTTCAGGTGTGCTGTCCATGCGGGCCGCACTCACCGGATGATCCCACACCAAAGTTGCAATGTTTGCATCGAGAAGGAGTGATCGGATCGTAGCAGCGCAAGCATCAAGCGTGAGCTCCGTTCCCCCTCGTAGATCAAGAACGCGTTCTTTGGGGTCTGTGGGTGGCGCGTCGGTGTGAAGGAGGGTCCAGCAGCGATCAAAGATGGTCTGTCGCAGCTCCTGTGAGACATTGATCGTCGTGAGATCTGCTGTGCAGAGTGCCGACACGAACAGGACGAATTGGAGGTCAGGCATTCCTGGGTTTTGAACATCGAGAGACGGCATGGCTCCCATTATCAGGAGAAAATGCATGGCGAGTCAACTTTCGTAGAAGGAATAAGTTCGAAACGTTCATATATGAGGAACGACGGATATGGTGACCATCGTCTTGACCGGACAATTGCAAACCGCGGATGGCGAATGTGATCTAGCCTGCGAAATTGATGGGTCGATGTCGGTCCGCCAGCTGATCCAGCGACAAGGAATTCAGCTTCGGCACCTGTTGCAACTGCTGCGGGAGAAGAAAGTGCTCGTGACGATCAATAAGAAGATCGCCAGCGAAGACTCACTCGTTCAGGACGGAGATGCAATTCGCCTGATCGGACACGATGGAATGGGAAGCAGCGGGCTTGGACCATCGCATCCCTGAACGAAGCGATGAAGAGAGGGGGCGAGACTCCAGGAACTCTCGCCCCCTCTCGTATCTTCCACACGCAGCGGATGATTCAAACTGATCTGGACCAGGCGCTGCGATGGTGCAGCGATGGAGCATCCTTATTTCTTGCCGAGAATCGAGTCTTTCGCGGCCTTCGCGACACGGAACTTGACCACTCGTTTTGCCGGGATCTTGATTTCTTCACCGGTTTGAGGATTGCGCCCGATGCGCGCCTTGCGGTTAGCCAGCTTCAGCTTGCCGATACCAGGCACCGTGAAGACATTCTTGGCTTCACGATAGGCCAGGGCTGCCAGATCATCAAGGATCTGAACCGCCCCTTTCTTCGTGATGCCGGCTTTCCCGGCGAGGTAATCTGCAATCTGCGATTTCGTCATTGATTTTGCCATTCGTGAACCTCCTTGGGGCTAAGGATAAAGGAAATCGATATGTCGCCTGACGCGCCTCGTGTAAACACAACCTGGCTGGTTTGGGTTGCCGGTGTGCGTGCTCGTGCGCACATCGTGAAAACCCGCGAGAGTGTAGCCAAGAGTCGGAAGAGTGTCAACGAGAAAAACGCGCATCTGGCGTGGAGAAATGCACGCACTGCCTCTTGCGGTTGAAGCAAATGGAAGGGTAGAGTAGAGCTATATGGACCTCGCTGATCGACATAAACGGCCCTTGACGATGGTGAAAACACATGGGTAAAGACCTACCTATATTACCCTTAGTTACTGCCGGTCAGGATCCCGAACCGCTCGAAAGCGTTCTCTATTCACGAGTGTTTTGCCAAAGGGAAAATTCCCCACCGCTCCGGCTGTTGATCGATTTTCTGAAATCCCGAGGACAAGATCCTATTGTCCCGCCCAACCTGGAGCAAGAAGCTCTGGAGGAATGGGCGTGGGTTCAAGTGGCTTTGGGCTACCATCGAGAGCGTAAGCCCGTCCACCTCTTTTGCGTCCGTGATCGCGGCAGCTATCGAGATGTCTTCGACCAGGAGAAAAAGCTTTTTCTGGACCTTCTCACCGTTCACTCTGATATCGAAGCGCAGCTCGCGATTGAATATGTGACTCGTTGTCGATTTATCCTGACGACACGTATGGCGGAGAACGATGTGACTGATGAGGGTTATGATTTCAATGGGTGGATCCTTGAGTTCTATCAGGAGCAGTGCAACGGAATCGTTCAAATCGATAAGCAGGGCTTCTACTCCCCCAAAGGCGAACTGATTGTGGACCTGTCGGTCTCGGATGAAGGTTAACCTGCCAGGAACGCTCCTCCCTCCTTCAACACTGTTTGATAAGACTGCTCGGTGGTTTGAACGAGTGAATGCTTTTCTTCGTGAGAGTCTTCCTTGTACCCAGGGGTGTTCCGGCTGTTGTGTCGGGCTGTTTCCCGTGACCATTCTGGATCGGCAGGAGATTCAGCGTGGTCTCCAAAGGCTTCCAGATGAGCAGCGGAAAAGGATCGAACGGACAGCAGCAGCGCAAGTCACTGCGCTGACAACCGCCGCGCCGCAACTGAACACGAATCGTTTCATCGATCAGTGGGCGGAGGAGGACATTGATCAAGTCATCGAGCGGTTCGAGGCATGGCCTTGTCCGGCCTTAGAGCCGGATGGAACCTGTGGCCTCTATGAGTTTCGACCATTGGTCTGTCGTTCCATGGGCGTTCCTCAGGATGATGGAATCCGTGTCAGCGGCGCCTGTGCTGTGCAAACAGCCGTCCCACTTATTCGAGTCTCAAAAGCCTTTCGGGAAGAAGAGAATCATCTCGCTGGGATGGAAGCAGAGGAAATTGAGGCGTTACGCCTCCGAACAGGAATCGTGGGTGAAGAGCTGTTCCTGCCCTATGCTTTCATACGGAGTCTTAAGAGAGAAGACGCGGTAGCAGGATCGGGCAGCTTGGATCCATGACGGCAGCAACATGACACATGCGCTAGACAGCTTATTTCTCGCTATGCTAAGGTGACGTTCCTTGGTTGCGAGAGCGCCTGTAGCTCAGCTGGATAGAGCATCAGCCTCCGGAGCTGAGGGCCACAGGTTCAAATCCTGTCAGGCGCACCAAACCGCCTCTTGTAGTCGGCATCGACAATTCAATACCCGGTGGGGCCGTTAGCTCAGTTGGTAGAGCAGCTGACTCTTAATCAGCGGGCCGTAGGTTCGACCCCTACACGGCCCACCAAACCTTTCAGCTACTTCTGTCTCTTCCTTCCCGATTATGTCAACTGGGTGCCCGGTTTGGTGCCAAGGTTTGTCTGATCCGGTATCCAGCATATTCGCGAACCGCTGTTCCTCCCTTCGGCAACCATGTCGAGTAACGAAGAAGCGGTTACGGGGTCGCGGGTGAGTGCCTTGGCCGTCATTATTGCATTTCCCTGGTATAATTTTGGTATGCCTTCAAAGAAGCATCCCAAATCCCGTCTCATTGTTAAGCGCAGAAGTTAGGATTTCAGTAAGCCAGCCGGTTTCAGGAGCATCAACAAAAAGACCGCTCAGCCCCTCCCCGATACCAGCCGTATCCCGTGGTTTCAGACGACCATCAAGACCGGCAG
>JAICUC010000225.1 GCA_025936075.1 Nitrospira sp.
CATACATCAAACTCGTGAATTCGGTGGTGTTGCTGCTGTTGAATTATTCGAATGCCTCGGTTTCGCTCCCGAAAGCAGTGGCTGAGCACGATTGGGATTTTCTCGCCGTCACTTTGACCATTACGACAGGCCTGTGTCTCACGGCATTTGCCGTCGGGTATTGGCTCAGCGGTCGGTTTCGACTAGAGCAGCCTGAAACGGTCGCATTGATGTATAGCCTGGGAATGAATAACAATGGAACAGGCCTCGTATTGGCCTCTCTTGTTCTGGCCGCCTACCCACGCGTCATGGTTCCGATTATTTTTTATAACTTAGTGCAGCATGTAGTCGCCGGTAGCATTCATATGGTTCTCGATCGGAATAGGATGGCTCAAGAACGCTGAGCGGCCAGACATGCACCTACAGTCCCTCCTTAACAGCCGCCTGTGTCTGTGATCATCGACAGTCGGGGGACGTCTGATTAATTCCCGTTTGCACTGAGAAATCTATCCTGGGTTGTACAACAAGATAACCCCTATCGGAACGAGATCGTCCGGGAGCGTCCTATCGGGGTGTACCCGCCTTGACATTCCGCGTCCGTCTGCCAGAACAAGCGCATCGCGTGAAAGAGCACATGCTGGCACGCGTTTGGTATTGCGGCCTCAGGCTATCGATGCATGGTAGTCAAGCACTGGTTGTGACAGGCACTTTCCGGCAGCAACATTGCATGGTTCTCAAAAAGACATGCAACTATATCCGATCAGATTCGCGCGGCTCCGCACCGACCGCGCACTGCTCCGGAAACGACATGAATAAAGATATGTATCGGATAGTATACGTATCTGTATCTAATAAGATTCTTTTGAACCCGCACAGGCCGCACGCTGCTTCGCGAAACCATAGGAAAGCCAAGAAGGCCTTTTCGTTGGGGCAGAGGCAAGAGAAATGCATCGCACAATGCGTAACCGAAATGGGCACTAGGAAGGTCCCCATTCGAAATATGACGATAGCAAGTAGATAGTGTGCGAATTGGCCGATCGCTTGCAGCATATGGATAATGTAGCGGTGGTCGACCCCTTTGTGCTTCCCAGGCAACTGTTCGATCTTGAGGAGGCCGGACGGGATGATTCATCTGATTAAACGACCTCGACCACGTTGGTGGCGATCGATCCTGTCTCTGTTTGATTTTGTCAATGCTTTCATACCGACGGCGGTGAAGAGGCAAGTTCGGCAGTGCGACGAGGGCAGAGTCGTATGGATCCTTTGAGCTTAGTGCGGCTCACTGCGTTGATGGATCGCACCTCTGGTAATCCTGAAGTGATGGTCGGGCTCATCGATGGCCCAGTTCTGACTCACCACCCTGATCTAGCCAGTAACCATCTCCGTGAGATTCCTGGACATAACGGAGGAACCTGTACGCAGGCCGAGAGTGCCGCCTGCCTGCACGGTACCTTTATCGCCGGCATTCTCTTCGCCAAGCGGAACTCCACAGCCCCCGCCATTTGCCCCAACTGCACCCTTGTTGTGCGTCCCATTTTTCCCGAAACAACTTCAGGAAGCGAATCCATGCCGAGCGCCACGCCTCAAGAACTTGCTGTGGCGATTCAGAACTGCCTCGACGCTAGTGTACGAGTTATCAACTTGAGCCTTGCGCTGGCGCACCCATCCACAAAGGGCGAATGGGCACTGGAAGAGGTGCTCAATCAGTGCGCCAGACGAGGGGTCCTCGTGGTCGTAGCGGCGGGCAATCAAGGCACGCTCGGGAGCTCCGCTATCACCCGCCATCCCTGGGTCATCCCGGTGGTGGCCTGCGATCAAATGGGCAGACCCATAAGCGAATCGAATTTGGGGAGTTCCATTGGGCGACATGGACTCTCGGCGCCAGGTATGAGCATTACCAGCCTCGGAACTGCAGGCCAACCCCTCACGCTGGGAGGCACGAGTGTGGCGGCGCCGTTTGTCACCGGGACCATCGCACTGTTGTGGTCGGAATTTCCTTCTGCAAGTGCGGCGCAAGTCAAATTGGCCATCACATACAAGGCAGCTCAACCGCGCCGAACATCAGTGGTCCCGCCGCTTCTTGATGCCATAGCTGCCTACCACGCCGTATCAACCGCGAGAGCACGGAGGTGAATATCATGAGTACGGTACACGAACGCGATGACGCTTCAACACACCCTGATCCCTCACCTTACCGGGTACACCTACCTGGGTTTATCTCCGACGCCGAGATCGGCTTAGGCGATGTCGTCAAACGGGCGACATCTTACATAGGGATCAAGCCCTGCGGAGGGTGCGACCAACGGGCCGCCGCACTCAACCGTTGGATGATCTTCACAAAAGGACGGTCATGATAGAAGGTTGCGGACATTCAAAGTATCCGCCACGTTCACCGCCTACGCGGAAGCTACGATTGTCAACCTGTGGAGAAATGCGTCGCGGGTGTCTTCCCAAGCCTTGGCGAAGGAGGACACGCTTCGGCGAGATGTCGCCGAAGAACAAACAGGAACCACGGCTTCACTCATGCGGAAGGAGACAGCCGATGAACGAACCAACTCACACGACGGCTCAGGTGAGAGAACAACCGGACCCACCGATGAACGCTCATGACGTGCGCCCTGCCGTACCAGCCTCTGAAGCTCGTAATAGCAATACCGCCATCTCGCCACAAGCGGGCTGCGCCACCTGCGGCGCAGCAGCAGGCATGACCGTGAAGCCTTCATTTGTCTACGCCATAGGCCGGGTCGAAGCCCGCTTCCCCAACCTTGCGGTGGAGAAAGAGTTTGTCCAGGCGACGGGACGCTCGGACACAGTAGGGAAGACCGATCAACAGACCTTCCATGCTGTGTTGTCCGAGCGCAATCACCGGTATCTGGTGCGTCAACTCTGCTGGGTCCTCACGATCCAGGGGCTGGATACCTATTTGCTCGTCCCCCGCGATCCGGCCGACATTGATTTGCTCGTGGAAGCCATTCGTCCGGCGCCGAGTCCCAATGATATCGATGTGGTCATCGGCATGCGCGGGGCCATCGCCCCGCCGGAGATGTGCAACGGACTGATGGTGCCCATCGTGGCGTTTGACCAGATCTATTCCTTCGATCGGGACGCACTCATCAAGGCTATTCCAAAGCCGGAAAAGGCGAAGGCCGAACAGTTCGGTCCGGCGGCCGAGGAGCTGTTCCAGCGGATCATGCAGATGACCGACAACGCCGGGGCCACCGACGATCACCGTGCCTTGAACTACCTGGCCATGCGTTATCCGGGAATTTATGCCAGAGCGGCGGAAGAATTTGCGAAGGACTGTTCACTCAGCGGAGTGGAAGTCCGTCCTTCGCCCCTGAGCGGCACGCGCAACCTCGTCGAGGTGATCTTCGCCTATACCAACCGCAGTACCGATTTTACCGAGAAGTACTTCGTGCGTGTGGATGTGACCGAGGAGTTTCCGTTCTTGGTCACTAAATTGGGACCGTACTATGACCGGTAACCCTAACCCACTGAAGGAGATGTGAAATGCATACCATAAATATACCGGGGTTTACTGCGGAGACATCCTTGTATAAGACCAGCACCCATTACCGTTTGCTAGGTGCTTTGATACGAGGCAGTGGCGTCGTGCCGCAACAAAGCGACTGTGAAATAGCATGCGGGATAGCAGATGCGGCTTGCCTCACCGCATGCATAGCTTCGGGTCCTTTTTATCCTTTGTGCGCTTCGGCGTGTACAGCGGCTACAGTCCTTTGTCTCAGTCAGTGCCAAGATGGCGGTGGAGGCAGCGGTGGTGGTGGCACTGGCGGGGGCGGCGGTGGTGGCGGTCAATGTGGTTGCCCACGCAACAATAAATGCTGTGGCTCTTGCGTGAAAGAGCCGGGCAAGCCGCTCTTTTGCGACGGTGATTGCGTCCCTCGTAACTTACAGTGCCCATAGCCTGTGGCGGAGTAACGATAGCGTACTCAAGGAATTTTTCGCCATGGCAGATGCGGTGGCGGTGATGGCATGCGTCAGTGAATAGGTAGGCGCATGGATGTTTGGTTTCACGATAATGCCGCTAAGCAACTTACGGCCAGGGTCTTTCGAAACATCGGCTTTATCGGCGCTGCCGGCGGTTTTGAAACTCAAACTTAATAGGAGGTAATCCGATGCGTATCCCAGAATTTACGGCTGAGGCTTCGCTCTCCTCGAAGAGCAAAGGGTACCGCGCGCTGACGAGTCCACCTACTGCGAGAGGAGTTTTACAACAGATGAAGGCGACCTGCAGAGTTATGGGTCGGGAAGAGTTGTTCCTCGTATTCGGCATCGATAGTGAGTATGGGGGTATGGTTTGCGTTCGATAAAGGAAAAGAGGAATAGGAAAACGCGGTGAGACCCTTTCGGGTGGCCAATCCCCACCGGCTGACGCCCGGTCATGAACAGAAGGCGCCACCATGACGGAGCAGCGCACGGCGAACGAGACCATGTCATGTGCGAGATGGCTGGAAGAATGTATTCGAGATCAGATCAAACGTGGCTTGTCACATCGTGTCCAGATAACCGTGCGAACGAACGACTTGATCTACAGGAGGACCTTATGGCTGAAAAAATTACTTTTGCGGATTTTAGTAACGCGACCTTCAATCGTGACCCATACGATAAATCCCAGCGTTGCTTTATGTGAAGCTGCAACTCCATAACGGCGACAAGTTATTCGTAGGGGCCATTGGATGCGCAGATGTGTCCTCACAAATTGAGAATGGATGTTCCAAGCGAAGGATAATCGCACCGAGGGCAACTGGCATAGAAAGGAGAAGACCATGCATATTCCAGGATTCACTGCCGATGCTGCACTTTTCAATCAGAACAGGTACGTTGCCGATGTCGTCTCACCCGTGTTCGCATCAGGTCAATCGCCTCACCAGGCGGTTATCCCTCAGATGCGGCGGTTCTATACTTTCGGCGGTCCTAACGGGACGCTCTGTCTTGGCTTTGAAGATTATGATCGAGGCATGAGTTATGTCGTGGGATGTTTTTAGTCCGTCGCACGGAGAGGATGGCTGACACGCCGTAAATCGGCCCACACATCAGGCCAGCCGTGGTAACCCGGCAGACACTCCAGCGAGCGTGGTAGAACCTGCACAATCTGGCCGCCTGGTGTAGAACGAGGCGACAAGCATCGCTCCTGAAAAGGTACGGTGGGTCTAGCACCAGATGGCGCGCGTATTGCCCGACTCGAGTTAGGACCTCATCAGTTCGTCATTCTGCGGTAGTGGTATAGCAGGCTGGTCTTTAATGAATCTCCTTCGTGCTGTTTGCTTCGTCCTGATGGACAGGCAAAGGCAGTGAGCCAGCCGGCTTGATCGCACTGAAGTCATCCGGTAGGATTTCTGAACCCACTCATCTACCAGCCGGTCGTCGGCAAGGGTTCCTTCCGGAGATATCTCTTCGGGCGACAACGGAGTCTACTCTGCCAAACAAGACTGGGATGCATGCACAGGATGGGGCACACCTAACAGCGCAAAGTTCCTCCAGGCGCTCGGAGGGTAATCATGAAGGCGGAGCCTGACCAGCTCAGCGCGGCGAGAGTACAGAATTTATCGATCCTTCTCGCCGCGCGAGGCAGACGCGCTTCTCTCGAAGCCAACGCGTCTTTTCCGAGTTCGTCACGAACCTTACATAAGAATGCAGGCTCGTGATGAAGGGTCGCTTCAACGCAGGAGATGGGTTGTCGCTTCCGTTACAGACCGAGGAGCGAACGTTTGGCAATCAGCTTCGCGCCGTTGAACAATCCGCTGTTCCATCCACCGATACAACACCGGCAAAACCAACAGCGTTAACGCCGTTGAAGAAAACAGCCCCCCGATCACGACTGTCGCGAGCGGTCGTTGTATTTCGGAACCGGGACCGGTGGCCAGCAGCAGAGGAAGAAGCGCCATCATTGCCACGACTGCGGTCATCAACACAGGGCGCAACCGCAAGACCATGCCGGTCACAACCGCCTCGTCCAACGGCATACTCTGCTCCCGCAGCCGGTTGATATAGGCGATCTTCACCACCCCATTGAGCACCGCCACACCGAACAAGGCGATGAAGCCGACGGACGCCGGGACCGATAAATACAGCCCACCAACCAACAGCGCCACGAGACCGCCGACCATGGCGAACGGAATCGCGAGGAGAATGAGCGCCGCGTGTCGCAGAGTTCCAAACG
>JAICUC010000131.1 GCA_025936075.1 Nitrospira sp.
GGCAATAACCCACTGAGATGAATGTTGTAGACCAAACCACCGCGCCGGTGTAAGCAAAAATTGCAAAGGATGAATATTGAAGTCCGGACGCGCCTAACATGAGTGCGCCAAGATGCCGCAAACCTGGTACAAAATAGGCGACAAGGAGCCCATACTTTCCCCATCGGCTTATCCACCGCCGTGCAGTGAGCAAGTCTGTTTGGTTGATATGGAGCCATGGTCCTAGTGTCGCGAGGGCGCGTGCACCCAAGAGATGTCCCAGGCCATAACTGATCGTGATTCCACAAACGCTGCCCAGCACGGCGGCTGACAGTGAGAGAGGTGTCGACAGTTCACCTTTGAAACTCAAATAGCCGACAAAGAGCAGCAGTGTTTCATCAGGAATCGGGAGTCCGATGATCCCCAACATGAGTAGGAGAACAATGGCCGGGTATTCATAGTTGTGGATCCAAGCGAGCGTTGTCTCCATGATGTTCCGCCCATCGCTTTTTAATTCATCAGCAACAATCGAGATGTCTTCATCACGTGCCTGTCGGTTTTAGCATCGGATTCATGTGTGAAAAGTTGGGTGCGCCTATTACTGAACTGGTCCGACTTCCGGACAAGCTTCGGTGCATACATCAACTGCGAAAGCGGTTATCCTTCAGGACCGTCGCCGGTGGCATGACCTATGTCCTGCTGATTCTTGCAAGCGCTATCGATCCTTGGCAAGGACCCTCACGCTCCTCCAGCGACTATCGGGATTGAAGGCGGTTGTCCTGGACGCAATCGCAAAGGTATTCTTCCCCAGATCCTGTTCGTAGACCGACCCGTCCTGATTGACGAGAAAACTCATGTTGCCGGAGACGCCGTGCTCCGCCGGATATGCAAGCAGGGCAAACCCGCCGATCATGATGCCTTTGATCACATAGTCGTATGCCCCGCCCGGTGCAGCTTCGCCCTGCTCCATGAGAATCCGGTAGAAATATCCATGGTAGGGGGCCAGCGGTTTGGAGGTCGCGTCGCGATAGCCTTCGCTCATTGCGGCAGCCAGCAGCGGGCTCAGGGGACTCGGCGGCTCGCCCGCCTTCGCCGGCCAATACAGGCCATCTCGGGTTCCGGGCGTGCTCACGAATCGTGGGGCATAGTCGGGTATGCCGTTGCCGTTCATATCGAGCGTGGCATATTCGTTCGAGGCATCCACAATGGCGAAGCAGGTTTGCATCGCCGCCCATTCGTTACGGCGGATGCGGCGAGCCAAGATTTCCTGTTCGCCTTGGGGGGTGTCAAACCGCCACCCGTTGGAGGATTGCACGAGCGGAATGGGTATGGGCCAAGCGCTACGACCAATCACGAGGACCGCGCGCTGCTCCCCTTCGATCATGAGTGAGTGTGTCTCGCCGTAGGCCTTGAGAAACGTTTCGCGGTAGTGCTGGTCGGCCACGGTGTCTCCGGAACGGAATAATTCATGACCCTGCCGGCCAAGTATGGTCTGTAGCCTCGCAGAATCGTCCGCTTGGATCGCTTCGACCAGCGCGACTTGGCCTTCTTCCGGTGAGGAGAAGGTCTGTTGCGAAGCACACCCTACGAGCCCTCCTGTTGCCAGCGTGAACAACGTAACTGCTGCGAGAGCCCTGTTCCACGATTCAAGCTGATTCTGCATACCCACCTCCCACCGTGCGGCGGTTCATAGCTTCATCCATGACAATCGTCGAGCGGTTAGCGCCAGCGTCCGCCATCGTAACCGCCATGAGAGCTTCGTCGCCATCTACCTATTCATACTATCAAGCAGAACGACTCTCTTCATAGGGACTGTCACCGGGAATTGCCCAGGGTGGCGACCTCGGAATTGCCGGCCGAGTGACCCGGAATAGAAGCTCGATATCAGGAGAGATGTACGGGAAGGTCTATGATGATTCGAGGTAGAGTAAAGCCGGAGAGGGACGTCCTTTCAGCTATTTGCACTCTTTACCATCAAAGTACATACAGGTCGATTCGCCTGATTTGACTTTCCAAGTCTTGATCAACGGACGTTGATCCTCACCGCGCATCTCAACGACGAAATCCACAAGGCCGGAAATGGGGAGCTTCTCCATGTGAGGCTTTCCGGCATCCGGCACTTCGATATAAAACACACTGGCACTCGTGGAGATGAGGATCTGACTCTGTTCCGTATCGATGTAAATCACCGGGCTGTAAAAGCTGCGATCCTCAGCGAGCACCTGTGT
The DNA here is from genome assembly GCA_025936075.1 of Nitrospira sp. Classification (GTDB taxonomy): domain Bacteria; phylum Nitrospirota; class Nitrospiria; order Nitrospirales; family Nitrospiraceae; genus Nitrospira_D. The sequence goes on from JAICUC010000131.1 coordinate 2,208, forward strand.
GGTCGGCAAGATGACCGCACACAATAGGAGGGGAAGATAGTGACTGAGTAGTTGCCGGAAACGCATACGCGGTGCTTTTTGTCCAAACGACAATAGAACATTAGTACATTCCGCGAAAGATGTGAACTGCAAAAAAACGGGTCAACGGATGAGCACATCCGCGGAAGTGACGCGGCCGGATTTGATCCAATAGGTCTTCACGTCCGGTTCAGAATTCATGAGCGAAACGAGGAGATAAGCGGGAAGGGGCAGGTTGATCTTGGGCCAAATCTCTTCATAGTCGGTCGCGATTTTGATATCGGTGATCGACGGCCGCGCGGGATCGTGGGGATGCGAATGATAGACCGCTTGGAGCTCCAACCCTTGGTTGCGCATGTCCTTCTTGGCCGCTGAGAAATCATGCATGTCCATGACAAAAGCAATTTCCGCTCGCTCGGCAGGCGAGAGCCGCGCAAGATGCTCGGCTTTTGCGGAATCGAATGACGAGAGGTTTTGAGCGCCCTCCATCGCGACGATGTTCTTGATGCGATACAGGTGACTGACCACCCCATTGGTTCCCGCAAGGAGTCCGCAACATTCGTACGGAGTGAGCTCCTTAGCGTGGGCGATGATATCGTCGAGAATATGCTGTGGAATAACTAAGTCAGCCACGATAATCCACTAGATGGTGCAGCTGACGGTATAATCCAGGCTCAAATCCTTGATTTTTGGATTTGGTCCGCAGAGAGGACAGGCCGAATCTTTAGGCCGGTTCACTTTCCGAAATTTCATGTCGAGTGCATCGTAGATCAACAGTTTATCGGCGATCGTCTCTCCGATACCCAGGATTTCTTTGATGGCTTCCGACGCCTGGAGAATTCCCATCGTGCCGGCAAGGACGCCAAGCACACCGGCTTCTTGGCAATTCGGAACCAGCCCGGCCGGCGGTGGTTCGGGATAGAGACAGCGGTAGCAAGGAAAGCCTTGGTGCGGCTTGATCGCGGTCAACTGCCCCTCAAATCGAAACATGCTGGCGGAGATCAATGTTTTCTTGGCAAAGAAGCAGGCGTCGTTCACCAGAAACCGCGTCGTGAAGTTGTCCGATCCGTCCAGCACGATATCGTATTGCGACACAAGGGGAAGGATATTCTCTGCGTCGACCAATCGGTGGTACGTGTTGATCACAATGTCAGGATTAATGGCCGACAAGGTTTTGCGGCCGGACTCAACCTTCGGTTGTCCGAGCGTCGCGGTCGAGTGCATGATCTGTCTTTGTAGATTTGAGAGGTCGACGACATCCCCGTCGACCAGGCCGATTGTTCCAATGCCGGCGGCAGCGAGATACAGGCCGGCCGGCGAGCCCAAGCCGCCCGCGCCGATCAGCAAAACCTTGGCTTCATTCAGCTTCAGCTGGCCTTTCCCTCCGATGTCTTGGAGGATGATGTGCCGGCTGTAACGTTGGATTTGTTGCTCAGTGAGTTCCATACTGTTCCCGTTACCGTTAATCGTGATTCGCGGTTATTTTCCTACGATAACGATTCACGTGTAACGAATAACGCTTCTACTCGACGACGTTCAATTCAATCGGATCGACGACACAGCCCTTGGCTCGCAGCCCGACGACGGCCCGTTCAATTTCCACTGTGTCACCGGAGAGCTCCACATCCGCCCACCCTGTGGTGTCGCGAACATCGGCTCGTCGGACATCGGTCACGACGTTATATTCGCGCCCGATTTGATAGATAATCGGCTCTCGAATCTTGTCTTCAGGAAAACGAATATGGAAGCGCAAGTGTGCCATGGTTACCCTCCCGCGATCGCCGGGACGATGGAAACCTCATCGCCGTCCTTGAGAGAAGTGTCCTTCCCCTTAAGAAAACGAATGTCTTCTTCGTTGACATAGATGTTCACGAAGCGACGGAGTTCTCCGGTTTCATCGCACAGGCGATCTTTGATGCCGGGATGTGTGCTGTTCAACACCTCGATCATCTCCACCACGCTGTCGGCTTTGGTCTCGACCTCGCCCTGGCCTTTGGTCAGGGGCCGAAGCGGAGTCGGAATACGAACTTTAATCATGCGTCACCACCGCCGTTCTTTCCCATTTTAAAGGTCTTTTCAAAGTCCACCAGGCTGGGCTGAATGCGTACTGGGCGACCGACCGAATCGATGACGGCCTCCTGGGTCTTCAATCCATTGCCGGTGACATAGGCCACCGTCACCTCATCTTTTCTAATCACCCCTTGCTTGACGAGCTTTTTGAGCACGCCGATCGTCACACCTCCGGCTGTTTCCGCGAAGATGCCTTCGGTTTGGGCCAACAGTTGGATGCCTTCAACCACTTCTTCATCCGTCACCATGTCCATGGATCCATGGCTCTCGGCGGTCGCCTTGAGCGCATAGTACCCATCGGCCGGGTTGCCGATGGCAAGGGATTTGGCGATCGTCTGTGGTTTCACAGGTTTGAAGAAGTCGCGTCCCGCCTTGAAGGCGGTTGAGATCGGTGAACAGCCTTCCGCTTGGGCTCCGTTGATCTTTGTGTGAACGGTGTCGATGAGGCCCAATGCCTTCATCTCATGCAGCCCCTTCCAAATCTTAGTCAAAAGAGAGCCTGATGCCATCGGAATGACGACTTGATCGGGAGTTCTCCATCCAAGTTGCTCCACTGTCTCAAAAGCCAGGGTCTTTGAGCCTTCCGCATAATATGGACGGATGTTGATATTCACGAATGCCCAGCCATGTTCACCGGCGATCTCACTGCAGAGGCGGTTGACATCGTCGTAGTTGCCTTCTATCTCGACGACATGCGGCTTATAGATCAGATTACCGAGCACCTTCGCCGCTTCGAGATCTCCGGGAATAAATACATAGCAGTGCAGATTGGCGGAGGCGGCGTGAGCCGACACGGAGTTCGCCAAGTTGCCGGTCGACGCGCAGGCCACCGTTTCGAAGCCGAGCTCACGCGCGCGTGTGAGGGCCACCGCGACGACACGATCCTTAAACGACAGGGTCGGATGATTGACCGTGTCGTTTTTAATATAGAGCTCATCGAGCCCAAGATACGCGCCGAGGTTCTTCGCCCGTACGAGCGGAGTGAATCCGGCGTGCGGCCCCACAAAGTTCGTTCCTTCGACCGGCAGCAGGTCCAGGTAGCGCCACATGCTGCGCGGGCCATCTTCGATTTTCTTACGCGAAATAGTCTTCTTGATCTCCTCGTAGTTGTACTTCACCTCAAGGGGACCGAAGCACATTTCGCAGACGTGGATCGCTTTCGTCGGGTATTCCTTGCCGCACTCGCGACACACCAACGCTTTCATTTTGCTCATCGTCGCACCACCTTATCAAACCCTATGCCGATGGACGCATGGCGCATCCGGCATAGGGATCTCCATCGTCGAACAACTCGGTAATCGTCGGATGTTCCCCGCAGAGCGCGCAATTCTGATTCCGGCGGACTTTGATTTCTCGGAATTGGGTTTTGCGCGCATCGAAGTCGAGCAGGCGGTCCGTCAGCGGCCGTCCGATCCCGAGGATAAGTTTCAACGCTTCCGTCGCCTGAATCGTTCCGATAATGCCTGCCAAGACCCCGATGACCCCGGCTTCTTGGCAGGATGCGATCAAGCCAGACGGCGGAGGCGCTTTGAACACGCAACGATAGCAGGCTGATTTATTGGGGATGATCGTCGTCACACGTCCGTCGAATCGAAGGATACCGCCATGGACCAGCGGTTTCCCCGCGAAGAAACAGGCGTCATTGATCAAAAACTTCGCCGTGAAATTATCGACTCCATCGATGACGATATCATAGTCGCCGAAGATTTTGAGTGCGTTTCCGGCTGTGAGCCGTTCTTCGTACATCGACACGGAGACGTCGGGGTTCAGCGCCTGGATCTTTTCTTTGCCCGAGAGGACCTTGGGGCGACCCACATCAGGAGTATGGTGAAGGACCTGGCGTTGGAGATTGGTCAGGTCCACTACATCGCTGTCGATCAACCCAATGGTGCCGACTCCTGCAGCGGCCAAATACAGTGCCGCAGGGGAACCGAGGCCACCGGCGCCGACGAGAAGAATCCTGGATTTGGCGATTTTTTTCTGCCCCTTGCCGCCGACTTCAGGCAGCAAGATATGCCGGCTGTAGCGGTTAATTTGTTCTTCAGTAAATTCCATCTTAATCAGCGGTGCCAAGAACGCTCAAAATGGGTTTCCAACGAGGCCGTAGGCAAAAGAAAACCGGAGGCGTACCCTCGGGGGTACGTTGAGGATTTTCTTGAGCCGAGAACAAAGTTGGAAGCCATTTTCAGCGTTCTTATATGTTGAAATATTTCTCGATGCTGATATAGCGCTCGCCTGTGTCGCAAAGTATCGTGACGACATTCTTGCCGGGTCCCAGCTCATCGGCGATTTTTTGGGCGGCGAATACATTGGCACCGGCTGAAATGCCCACCAGCAGGCCTTCCTTCTTCGAGAGTTGTTTCGCGGTCTGATAGGCCTCGTCATCCGTCACGGTAATCACACGGTCGAGAATTTTTCGGTTGAGGACCTTGGGAATAAAGCCCGCACCGATCCCTTGGATCTTATGCGGCCCCGGATCGCCGCCGGACAAAACCGGCGAGGTAGCCGGTTCGACGGCGATCACTGTGATGTGCGGGTTCTTTTCCTTGAAGACTTCACCGCATCCCGTAATAGTTCCACCCGTTCCGACAGCCGCCACAAAGGCATCGATCTTTCCTTCGAGGGCATCCCAAATTTCGGGTGCCGTCGTCATCCTATGCATGGCAGGGTTGGCGGCATTCGAGAATTGATCCGGCATAAAATACGACGGATTTTGGGCTAAGATACTTTCCGCCTCCTTAATGGACCCTTTCATACCCTCCCAGGCCGGTGTCAACACTAACTGTGCGCCATACGACGACAGTAGGCTGGCCCGCTCCATGCTCATGCTTTCGGGCATCACGAGGATCAGTTTGTACCCACGCACTGCTGCGACTAAGGCCAGCCCGATTCCCGTGTTTCCGCTGGTCGGCTCAATGATGGTTCCGCCTGGCTTGAGCTTTCCCTGACGTTCCGCCTCATTGATCATGCTGAGACAGATTCGATCCTTGACGCTGCCGCCGGGATTAAAAAACTCGACCTTCCCGTAAATCGTTGCCGAACCTGATTTTGCCAGACGGTTCAACCGGACAAGCGGAGTCTTACCAATCAGTTCGGTGATGTCCTTGTGCACCGTCGTACTCACCGACCCCCTCCCATATAGAAGAGAAACTCCACGTGATCTCCATCATTGAGGTGGGTTGTGGAAAAATCGCCACGCTCCAGCATCTTGTTGTTGATCTCGACGGCGACCATCTGAGGCTCGATATTCTTTGTCTTCAGCAATTCAAGGACGGTTCCGCTCCGGATCTCCTCAGATTTTCCATTGATCTTGACCAGCACGGATTCTCCCAAGTTGGCATAGAGATTAAAGAATTTTGAAGCTAGCAAAGGCATGCTCTGCTTGTCAAGGCTACGTCGTTCGTGTGAGAGACACCGACGCTCAAGTAGGATTCATGCGCAACGGTATTTGTTGAGAAGGGGCGATGAGTCCTGCGGGAGTTGCTTGACTTTGATCCGGCTCGCCGCCACTATGCCGCCTGCAAGGACACCAGGATGTGGAAAAAGAACTTCCTCTTTCGCGCTACTGAATCGACACCGTTGACCGAGTCCGAGAACGAGCTGTTCCATGATACGGAACCGGCACTGGACAGTGCAGGCCTTGTTCTGGACAAGTTTCTCTCGGTGTGGGTACAGGGTGAAGGGACGGAAGAAAAGCCGTCGACCTTTACGAATCTGTATGTCCGAACCGCGATGCTGGATGTGCGAAAGCACGTGAGCTTGCTCCAGCCGCTTCAAGGGCGCTCACATCAGATCAAGCAATTGCTCACAAATGAGCAAAAACAGTTTCTCCGACAATGGCTTCAGGTACATGCCCTCCACGCCTGGGAATCGTCTGAAGATCACTTCCGCGACCTCTTCGAGCCGGAATGATCCGGCTGTCGCCGTTCCAATTATTCATGCAGTGTTGCAGAACCTTCATCATCATCCGGCTCCTTGCCGCAGTTCTGCTGGGACACAGTGCGGAGGTCACGGCGACATCGGTAGAAGTCTGGTATGGCCCGGAGGATAGGCCGCTTGAACATCTCGTACGGATGTATGATCGAGCCGGACGATACATCTTCGTCGCCGTATACGGCCTGACGTCACCGCTCACGGTGAAGGCGCTGATCGAGGCGAAAAGGCGCGGCGTGGATGTGCGTGTCCTGACGGATCGCGAGCGACTGGAGGATGTGAAGCAGCGGACGGCTCTCTCAACATTGCGCGAAGCCGGGATTCCGATCAAGATCAATCGGCACGATGGCCTGATGCATTTGAAACAGGCGGTGATCGACGACGAGATCAATACCAACGGGTCCATGAATCAGACGACCAGTGGAAACCGCTACAATGATGAGCGGCTGGATATCATCAGGGACCATGCGATTGCCGTCAAAGCGCGTGAAAAGTTTCTTTCGCTCTGGAAAGATCACGAGCGATTCCAGGAGTGGAAA
>JAICUC010000053.1 GCA_025936075.1 Nitrospira sp.
CAATGGTACAGCACCGATCCGTATATCGACGCTCAGGTGCGTAAAGAGCGATTTGAGCGGATCGTCCTTGCTCTCTACGATGCGGGCTTCAACGTAGGAGCCTGGGCCAACCGTGTTATCGAGGATGTCAAATTCAATCGCGATAAGGCTCGTACCGGTTCCGCAAATGGTGCCGTCAGCGCAGGAGAATTCGAAGTCGCCGGGGGAAAAGACACGGAAGAAATGCCGAGCCTTACGGGAGAAGAACGGGTGCTTGAAGTCGCCGGTCAGCGTTCGCCGCTCGCTGAGGAAAGCCCGGTGCGTACAACAAAGGCACTTCCCATGTATCCCGATGCCGAATCCTCGGAGTCCGGCCAACCGTTGGCGGAACCTCCGCTATTCGGAATTGCGGGTGAATCGCCGCGCATGGTGTGCAAAATGGATACGCATACGATTCTTTTCTATAACGGCTGGTACTACGGTATTCCTGCCGCATTAGGCAGTATCGACGTGACAAGTTCCGAATCAGCCTCGATCGCGGGAATTCTCCGGTATCCGACCGAAGAGGAAGTCATCGCGGCTATAGAGGAGAGTGCCCGATGGGCGAATTCGCGCGGCCATTACGATGATCAAAAGAAGCAGCGAGCGTCCGGATCCTACATGCGGGCGGATAGCGTCGGCGAACTGTCCGAATCAGCCGAAATTCCCAACAAGCCTCGCATTCTGCAATTCGGCAAGACGCATATCGCCGTGGATCAGGAAGCTTTAAAGAATCCGTTCGGACGGAGATCAGTTATGGAAAGAAAATCCGAGAGTCAAGGAGAGAACAAGCGCAATGTCAGTGTATGGCGCCGGATGGCCGATCTGCTGCCTGCATCATTTGAAGAGGAGCTTCGGCGTCTTATCCGCCAGGAACGTTTTAACAGAGGAAACGGAGGCTACTTGAGCGATCTGCAACTCGCCCGCATGCTGCCGCATGCGATGGTCGTTGCGTATGTCAAAGAGCCGCTGAAACGTATCATGCGCGTTGCGACTGGGCGTGGCGGCGGTCATGAAACTCCGGCCGGAGTGCCGGTGAAAGGAGAAGAATTCTCTATTCTGTCCGTCGTGACCAAGGACGTTCAACCGGAATTATTATGGACCATCGGCAATTACAACCTCGTGAAATTCGACGGCATGTTCTACGGGGTTCCTCATGGGGCCTATGTGGAATGGGACTCCGGCTTCGTCGCATCGGTTCCCGGCATGCTGGCGGGAGAGACCATTGCGGAAGTCGACGGTATGATCAAGAAACTGCGAGGAGAATCCGGGGAGATTTCCGTCGCTCAAACGGACGATCGCTCCCACACTTCTGGGTTTACGAAATCGCCCATCGTACTCCGTACCATGCCGGAGGAAGGCTACGATGTCATTTCTTATGAAGGGTGGATCTACGGTATGCCGCATGCTTTAGGTGCTATTGATCTGACCGAGATCGACGTCATTGAAATGCCGGGTGTCATTCGTGACGTATCGCGTGATGCGGTCGAAAATGAAATCCTTGCGTTAGGCCGCAACAACAGGTCCTGTAGCGCTGTCGAAGTATGAGGTTATTTCAGAAATGCGTTTCCACTGCCGGTATCATACAGAATGCTCACCCCGCTTCTTGGCGGGATCATCGTTTCGGTTTACCGCAAGACAGGTGGGAACGGCTGAAGGGTAGGAGTTTTTGGATAACCGGCGCCGGCACCGGATATGGACGATGCATCGCGCTGGCCCTTGCCGCTGCAGGAGCTCGAGTCTTTATTTCCGGAAGACGAATTGAGAAATTGCGCGAGACTGTGGCTGAGGGCGCAGATCTTGGCATCGATATCAGCCGTTGTATCTCCATTCCGATGGATATTAGATCGGACTCGGACCTTGCCCGTGCGGTTGAAAATATCCAGCACGTTACCACCAGCCTGTATGGGCTGGTGAACAGCGCTGCCCTTCCGCAACCGTCAGGAACGGCATTTCCGCTTACCGACCAAAGTACGGCTGCCTGGACAGATCTCCTGACCACTAATGTGACGGGATCCTGGTTGACGAGTAAGGTCGCCTTACCGCTTCTAAGCAATGGGGATGGGTTTCGGATTCTCTTCCTATCTTCCTTCGCGGGTTGGGCATCGACACCGGGATTCGGTCCGTACAACACCAGTAAATCGGCCCTGAATACGCTTGGTGCATCTTTCGCCGCCGAATGTGCCATGAAATATTCGGATAAGGATGTTCAGATCAACGTGTTGGTGCCCGGCGAAGCCCGCACTGAGATGAATCAGGGTTCGACTGAAAGTCCGTATTCGGTGGTCAGTATGGTATTGGTTCTGCTGTCACACCCGCCGGGTGGCCCAAACGGATATTTTTTCAATCGCGATGGGCGTCACCTCGCATTTGCCTATACTCAGGAATATCCTCGATCACTTTTGGCCGTACGCTAAATGCGTCACCCCCCTTTACATGTCGCGATTCCTTGGAGCCTTAGCCACTACATTCCGTTAGGCGGGTTTCATCCGCTCTATCGGGCATTGTTCGATCATGTTCCAGAAAATGTCCGGCTTTCCGCTTGGGATAACGTCAAGTTGTATCGCAAGTTCAGGAATGAGATTTCTGTGCGCAGGGAAGTAGTGGAGAAAGCGGAACGGGAAGGACAACGCCTTGACCGAGTGGATGGAAGCTCTGTCGCAAAGAGGTATCGGAAGTATTTTTGGCCTCCCGATCATGTTCTGACGACCGCGCTCGACGGAGGTCTCGAATTTCATCATACCGCGCCATTTCCTTCACTCAGACGCCCGTTTGTCTTTCACTGCGAGTCGTTCGCGCCGATCTTTTTCCCGTTCGTTCAGCAAGGCAGCGGCAATGTTGAAGATTATGAGGAACTCAAGGATCATTATAGAAGTATTTTTGCGGATCCTCTGTGCCTCGGAATCTTTTCTCATGTGCCCGACACGCTTCATGCGCTTAGCGCGTTCTTGTCGGACCCGACCGTCGACGGGAAGTTGTTTTCCTCAAGGATGGGGTTAAGTGCCGAAGCATGTTCCATTCACGAACCGCGGCTAAAGTCGTCGCTTTCCAGGCCCTGGTTTTTGTTCATCAACTCCGCCAACCAGAACCCTATGAATTTCTTTCACCGGGGCGGGCACCTCGTCCTACGTTTCTGGAAGGAGATGGTTGCTTGTGGTCGAGAGGGCCTTCTGATGCTTCGTTGCGCAATGCCGTGTGATCTTGAGTTGCGTGAACATGGTGTTGATGTGTCTTGGGTCAAAAGTGAGCTCGGTCGAAGTATCGTCTGGGATCAAAGCTATCTGGCCGGACATGAAATACGATCCTTAATGGCCGGCTCACATTTTTTTCTGCTTCCCAGTGTGGCTCTGCACTCAGTCTCGATTATGGAAGCCATGAGTGCGGGAGCGATTCCAGTCGTGTCCGACACCGTGGGTGCGTCGGTATACGTCTCCGATGAGGAGAATGGGATTGTCTTGTACGGTGTGCGGAAGAAAGTCTGGCCTGCGGGTGGTGGAACGGATCGTTTGCTGGGTCGATATGGCCGATGGCCGGCGCTCGATAATGATCTTGTCGAGCAAATGACAAATCGTGTGAGTGCATTGCTGGACGAGCCTCGCACCTATTGGGATATGCATAGGCATACGCTTTCCCATGCAAAGGAACGATTCTCAGGGCAGAGCTTTGCCCTCGACTTCTGGAGCACTGTGTCGGATCTTTATGCGCGATGCAGACCAGTGTCCGTTACGGCAAAGGCCGGTTCCGATCGGCTGGACCGTTCTTTAAACGAGTGTACGATTCAGGCTGAAGGCTGGACGAGGGTATTTGAGAGTCCCCCACAACCGATGTTACGAATTAGGACAGAGTGCGGTACGGTATGGGAATTGGGTGGCGCTATGATCCGGACATACGGGAATCCTCGCATCGAGCTGAATGACTGGTCCGTATTGGCTCCATACTATAAAGCCAGTGCTCCGGCTGGGATGTACGCCAATACCTTGGAAGAACTGGAAGGAACATACCTTCATCCGCTCGGAGGGCGTCGCGAAGGAGTGCGGCGCAAAGTGGTTCGGTGGATTTCCAAAACACTGAGGCCATTTCCGGCCTTGTATCACTATGCTGCTCAGGTCCTAACGGTGTATCGTAGGCATGGAGGGCTCAGATTTGCCAGGCCCAAGGTAGAACCCGAGATCGAACTCATACGCCAGGGAGTAACCGGGTATAACATTATCCGGCATCGTGATCGATACTATGCCATTCTTCAGCGAGAAGGGGAATTTTCTCCGGAGAAGGCCGAGACCGGTGGTTATTCGTCGTGTTTTCTGGGGCATTCTGTTGATGAGGTGCTCCAAAGCATCGCCGCAAGTATTCCGACAGGGGGATTGTTCGCCTGTGAAGAAGACGCTGAGCCTGCCCAGGTCATCGTAGAGGGATTTCATAATTTCAACATAGTCCGTCAAGGCAAGGAATTTTACGCCTTTTTGCAAAGCGAAGGCGAATTTACACCATCAAAATTGCTCTCGAAACAATATGACCCGTTTTTTTACGGTCTCTCGCTTGAAGAGATTCAGCGAAAAATTCTGGGCGCACTCGCTGCCGAGTCGGCATGGCTCCAAGACTCTGAGAATCCCGTCGATTCTATCGATGTGTTGAGACGAGGCATCCACTGAAGAAGCCTTCAATCCATTGTTGGGTCTACAATCATCAATTGTACGGCATTGGTGACCAAGTGAGTTTTGCAGTCACCGCTTTCCGACAGCATGGCTATCCGGTTTCCGTCGGGAGACAGCCTCGCCGTTCGTCTCTGAATGTCGTCATAGAAGGGTTCCCCTCGGAAAACAGCAGGGATATGTTGTTGAATTTTTGCCGATCATCACGGAAACGAGTCGCGGTGATCATGACCGAGCATTTGGATTTTCAGCATGGCCAGGTCTATTTCCACGGTGCCCCGCTTGGGAGTCATAACGATTACATGCACTCGGCCACAATCCTGACACGGATGAAGCATCTGTTGGAGTGCTTGCCCTATCTCCGTTGCTTCTTCGTCTTGGGTGACTTGCCCGAGTTGCGAAATATCTCAACGCTCGTGCCGGGTGTTGATGTGCGCGCCATTCCATTTCCCTCCCTAAGCGGCGGTCCACGCAAAGCTGTTGAAGCCTCTTTTGATACTGTTCAGGATCTCGTGTTTACCGGAGCCATGACGGAATATCGCGCCAAGCTGCTTACGTTGCTGGAGGAAGAGGGGTTGTCAGTAGTCTGTCCGCGGAAGTTTATATCGAGGAATCGCCGCAATGCCATCAACCGATCCGGGAAAGTGATTGTGAATATTCCTCAGCGGGGAGGTTGGCAATGGTTGTCATTAATGCGAATTATCGCCGGACTCCAAACCGGCCGAGCCACAGTCTCACTGGGAACACATGATGCCTCTCGCATAGCTTCCTGTTGTACCCAGCTGGATATTCAGGATCATGATTGGGCAAGTAAGATCAAACAGTGCGTCGATGACTGGAAGTCGCTCTATATGAGAGACCTGATGAGCTATGCGATCATGGCGCAAAAGTTTGAGCGGGAAAGACCGTTTCCTCATGATGTTTTCGAATACTGGGGTACCACCGATAGAGTTTGCAGTTGAGAAGGAATTGCCCCCCAGCCCTCCAGCTATCAAGTTTTATTCAACACTTTAGCGCAACAATTAACTCAGGTGGTTTGATTGACGGAGAGCGCCACAATGAACATGGCAGCTTTCCCTTGATGCCACGCTACCATCCACAAAGGTGATAATAATTTGGGCTCGCTTAGATTGATCCTGGCTCTATCGGTATTTTTTTGGCATATACCCGGTCATCCTTTTCGCCTGGTTCATGGAGGCATTGCCGTTGAGGCATTCTTCATCATATCCGGGTTCTACATGGCGCTCGTTATTAATGAAAAATACTCCCGTCTTCCCCACTCCTCATGGATTTCCTCGTTCTACCAAAGTCGCATATTACGCTTGGCGCCAACATATCTTGTTATTTGTTTAGTAGAAGGCCTTTTGTATATGCGCAGCAACACGCCGAATATATTCTCAGACAATGATCTGACCCTACAGGCAAGATCGGCGCTATTCTTCATGAATTTCTTCATATTTGGACAGGACATGTGGCAAACAATCCTGACCCATTCCGCCACAAACATTCCTAATTCCTTTGTTCAATCAGTGGTAAATTTCTTAGGCAAGAGCGCTCTCGAACCTATTTATATCTACATCGGTCAAGCCTGGTCGCTTGGAATCGAGGTGATTTTTTATGCAATGGCTCCATTTGTCGTTATGTCTAGAGCAAGAGTCATTGCGTTGTTTATTACTTGCCTGCTTATCCGATTCTACTTCGTAGAACACGCCGATCTATTCCCCAATGCCCCATGGCGTTCCCGTTTCTTCGCGAGCAATATGACCTTTTTCTTTTTGGGAACCATGAGCTATTGGATTTATGCCCGAGCTGTAAGTTTCGAGCATGCCAAGACTGTCGGCCGCATGGTAGCCATATTAGGAATGTGTTCCTTGATTGGCAGCGTGTATTTCGCTGGGGGCATGTTTCTGTTTGATGGTCCTGAGGATTATGACCAGATCAGATTATGGATCTTTTATCTGTTGTTTACGGCCGGAATGCCGTTTCTTTTTATCCTGACAAAGGACATCAAGTGGGACAGCTATATAGGCGAAATATCTTATCCTTTATATTTGGTCCATGGATTTATGATCGGGTCGCTGAACTATTTGCGTTTCGGCCCATCTGTTAAGCTCACCTTAATCATCGCAGCTACACTGGCAGTATCGACTGCTTTATTCGTATTTGTTGATCGGCCAGTAGACCGCTTTCGACATAAATTGATAGCTTCGCATAGAGCCATAGGCGTACGGTCATCACTGTATGGGAGTATTAGATATTCTCTTTCTGCTGTACCCGTGTTGCTGTTTTTACTCGTCATATCCCGGCCTACTACGGAAGCCAGTCCCGTGCCGCATTTAGTTAAGGAAGTTGGACGCTACAACCTTGTGGCGTTTAACGGGAGATTTTATGGCATCCCGCAGGGTATAGCGGTTAATTGGCAAAAGGATGATTTGCTTGCGATCCGTGGAATGCTGGTCAGTGCCACCGCAGAAAATACCGAACAATTGATTTTGACATCGCTCAAGAATTTCCAAAATGCCCATTAATTATGAGTTTAGCGGCACACAGAGAGCTTACAAATGGGAATTTGAGAGACAAGGAGATGGCGGTGGCGAATCAGGATAACCTATTGAACGGTGGATGGTGAAGCAGGAGCTGAAAGCCTCCGATGTGAAGCTGATGAAAAAATTGGAGTGTGACAATAGCCGATCTCTCAGATCCCACCTCTGTTGGCTACCTGCGGATCGGCCTTCATAGTGTCCATAGCGTGAGGCGTCATTTCCGTAACAGTGCGATCGTCCGCTGGGGAGCAGCCTTTCTTGGCCCGCACTTCCTCACCAGTCTTGGAGCAGTGCCTCGATATCTCGCGGAATGGAAAATCTATAATAAGAGGGCTGTTACACCACAGATTTCTTTCCGAGATTCGTACCCATGCCTTGCTGACCGTGTCGTGGCCACGCCGTTCGATCCGCACTATTTCTTTCAGGCGGCGTGGCTGGCACGACGGTTACAGGAGAAGAAGCCTTCTCTCCATGTCGACGTCGGGTCCAGCGCGATGATGGTTAACGTGTTGAGTGCCGGCGTGAAAACCGTGTTTGTCGACTATCGTCCTCTTCACGTGCGCCTCTCTAATCTCAGTTCCCTTGCCGGCGATATCGTGCGGCTGCCTTTTCAAGACGGCAGCATCACATCATTGTCGTGCCTTCATGTCCTCGAACATATAGGACTCGGTCGATATGGGGACCCCATCAATCCGAATGGGAGTCTTCTGGCTGCTACGGAGCTCCAGCGCATATTGAAATCGGGCGGTAAGCTCTTTCTATCGGTGCCGGTCGGACGCGAGCGGGTGTGTTTCAATGCGCATCGAGTGTTTTTACCCAGTACCGTAAGGGATTTTTTCCGGGAACTCCAGCTCAAAGCTTTTTCTCTTGTGGACGATGCCGGACGGTTCAATGAAGAAGTTCCGCCGGAAGCTGGCAACAATCTCGAGTATGGCTGCGGTCTTTTCGAATTTGTGAAGGTACGTGAGTAACCGGCTGCGGATCTGGCTGGCTCAGAGTGAATTGTTCGCGTATAACGTTGTACGGCGCGATCGTTGGATTGCGCAACAGGCGTCGCTGGTGCCGAGTGGGACGAAAGTGTTGGATGTCGGCGCCGGCTCATGCCCGTATCGTGCATTGTTCGCGCACTGCGATTACCGTACTCAAGACCTCGCACCGTTGCGGAGCGACCAGCTTCGACACGGATGCTATGGAGCTCTCGACTTCGTGTCGGACGTGACGGCCATCCCGGTTCCTGACGGCAGCTTTGGGGTGGCGCTCTGTACGGAGGTGTTGGAGCACCATCCGGAGCCTATCCGAGTGGTCTATGAATTGGCGAGGATTCTTCGGCCGGGAGGAACGCTCATTCTCACCGCGCCGCTTGGCTCAGGGATTCATCAAGAGCCCTACCATTACTACGGCGGCTATACACCATGGTGGTACGAGCGCTTTCTGAAGGCGGCCGGGTTTGAGGAAATCAACATTGAACCGAACGAAGGCTCGTTTCGATTTTTCGGGCAAGAATCTTTGAGGTTTATTCAAGCGACCGGTCCGTTGAGTGCGAACCTCCCACTGGGCATTCGGCTGCTCTGGCTGCCGATGTGGCTCGTGCTTTTCCCTGTACTTGGCTTGATCGTCCCTGTGTTATGCAAATGGCTGGACAGGTTTGACCGTGAGCGGCGCTTTACGGTCGGCTACCATGTCACGGCTCGGCGTGCTGTTACGTCCCCTTCAGTATCTTTGTGATATGGCTGAATACGTTGCGACTGGCTTGGAATCTACCGCGCCGGTCCGTTACTTCCGTGCGCGGAAAAATGGTTGATGAATCGGGAGAGTAAGAATTATGGGTTTAGTTCATCGACTTAGACGGCGGTTCAGTCATTTGGCCAATTGGGCGATCGGATCTGAAAGAGTCTCATACGCCCAGTGCGGTGAGGACCTCATCGTCGATTACGTATTAGCCATTCTTGATGTCGGCAACGTGTCTTATCTTGATATCGGCGCGCACCATCCGCGATACCTGAGCAACACGTATTATTTCTATAGACAGGGCGGCCGCGGTGTCTGTGTTGAGCCGGACCCGAATGCTCTGAGGGCATTCAAACAAATTCGTCCTCATGATATTTGCTTGCCGGTGGGCATCGGACCGTCGCCCGGCACTGCGGATCTTTTCCTGATGACCACGTCGACGCTCAATACCTTTTCCCGTGAGGAGGCCGAGCGGTATCAGGCTTATGGTGCAGAACAGATTGAGCGCGTGATTCCAGTGGAGATTAAAACGATCAATCAAATTCTTGAAGAATACTTCGAGTCGGCGCCGGATTTTGTATCGATGGATGTGGAAGGGATGGATCTATCGGTACTGAACGGCTTTGATTTCGAGCGGTTCAGGCCGAAGGTGTTCTGTGTCGAAACGCTGACCTATAGGGAAGATGGAAACGAGGAGAAAATAAGCGAGCTCCCGAATATATTGCGTGAGAACGGCTATTTGATCTATGCAGACACCTATATCAACACGATTGCGGTCGATCGCCATGAGTGGAAAAAACGGAAATTGCTCCATGCCCCTAAGGGCGCGTCCACAAGGCAGTAAGTGCTCTTGATGCGCATACTGTGCGTCTTTGGCCGACACAACTATGGTGACCCCCTGCGTGGGGAGGGGTACGAGTTCACGAATTTTGTGCCCGCATTCCGGGCACTCGGGCATGAAGTTTCATTTTTCGACTCCTGGGATCGTTCTGCCTATTGTGACTTTGCGGATTTGAATCGAGCATTTCTACGACGAGTCGATCAGGAGCAGCCGGACATAATCTTTTGCGTGCTTCTGAGTTACGAGTTGTGGCAGGAAACCCTGGACATTGTTCGATCGAATGGGGCTGCGACAATCATCAACTGGGGCACGGACGATTCTTGGAAATACGAACAGTTTTCGCGTTTCGTTGCTCCGCACGTCGATAGCTATGCGACGACCAATCCGAAGGCATTGGAGAAAGCTCATTTCGATGGATTAGACAATTTCGTGCTGACTCAGTGGGGGGCAAACCGTGATGTGTTGGCTAAGCCGTTGCCTGCCAAGCAGTGCAAGTATCCCGTGACGTTCGTGGGCAGTGCGTATGGCAATAGGAGAAAGTGGATCGATATGCTACGTGCCAGAGGCATCCACATCGAGTGCTTCGGTCACGGTTGGCCGGCAGGGCCGGTCTCTACCGCGGATCTTCTGCGTCTCTATCGTGAGTCTGTGGTCACTTTGAACTTCGGAGACTCGGGCATTCAATTTCGCGGGCTGCTGCCGTACCGTAGCCGACAAATCAAGGCGCGCGTCTTCGAAGTGCCCGGTGCAGGAGGTTGTCTGCTCACAGAACCCGCTCAGAATTTGGAAGATTACTTTCGCATCGGCGAGGAGATTCTTGTCTTTGATGGTCCGGATGAACTCGCCGAGCGCATTGTCTATCTTTTGACCAATCCTGAGAAACGGGATGTCGTTGCGCACCGAGGATTCGAACGGGTCAGCAAAGACCATACGTATGACCAGCGATTTAAGGAGTTGCTTGAAAAACAGGCTCAACGGGTCACTCAGCGGTCCACCCGATCCATTGATTGGCTGAGCTTCGAACAAGTTGCCCACCGGCACGAGGTCGGCCCCTGGTGTAGCTTGCTCAGAACACTGTGTGTGGTATGCGCCACGTTGGTTTGGGGAAAGCGGCGCGGCCCCCGTGCCGCGCGTCGGTTGACATTTGAGCTGTCTTGGAGACTGCGCGGTGTCTGGACCTATACTGCCGCCGGCTGGCCTGGTCGGATGTTTTACAGGGAAAGTTGATTGAGCGCGCGGCCTCTGGTCACTGTTGCGATGTCGGCGTACAACGCGTCCGGGACGATCGGCCTTGCGTTGCGGTCGGTTCTTTCGCAAACGTATCCAAACTGGGAACTCATCGTCGTCGATGATGGCTCGACCGATCGCACCGCAGAAAACGTATCTTGTATTCAAGATTCCAGAGTTCGGTTCATTCAAGAACCATCAGGGAATAGGGGCTTAGCTGCACGGTTGAATCAATGCGTGCGTCTCGCGAGGGGACGGTATATCGCCAGAATGGATGCCGACGACGTGGCGTATCCTCAGCGTTTTGAACGCCAGGTTCAGTTCCTTGAAGAGCATCGCGACATTGATCTGCTGGGAACCGGCGCCGTGATTTTCAAGGGAGAAGGCGAGATCATCGGCTGCTACCCGACGGCAAGCTCGCACGAGGCGATTTGCCGGCGACCCTGGTGGGGCTTTCCGCTTGCCCATCCGACCTGGATGGGCAAGCGGACCTGGTTTTTCGCTCATCCCTATGCTGAGCAAGATCGACGATGCGAAGACCAAGTGCTCCTTCTTCAAAGCTATTCACACAGTCGTTTTGCGGCTTTGGAAGAGGTGTTGTTGGGCTACCGTATGGAAAAGATTTCCGCGCAAACATTCGGACGAGGCCGGTTGAACTACTGCCGCCGGCTCTTGGAGCGAGTCAACGATATGCCTTCCGCTGTGGCGCTCATACAAGGAATTACAGTCCATAGTCTGGCGTTTGGACGGGACGTTCTGCTCGATTGGGCAGGTATGCTGAACCGAGGGTCGCGACGATCATTCCAAGCGGCGAACGATCGAGTGTGGGATGAATGGCGGGCGGTGTGGCAGCGCATTTCAGGTTAAGAGGGGATTATAGTGACAAAGGGCAATCATGGAATCGGATTCATTATTTTGGTGAACTTTTTAGTTTTTCTTTTTTTGCTCATAGTCCTGGAAGGTGCGGCCCGTCTATATATCGCCTGGACACGGAAAAGTCATTCGGCCGGCCTGACAGAGAGAACCATGTATCTGTCCTATAAACCGTTCGTCATGTATGGGCCCGACTGGGATCACGAATTTTCCAATAAGGAGAACATTGGAGAATCCAATATCTGTCGTGTCCTATTAGTCGGAGGATCTGTAGCGCAGGAATTTCCGACAGAAGTGCTCGAAGAGAAATTCAACAAACCGTTTACCGGAAAAAAGTTTCAAGTTCTCAATGCTGGAGTCGGCGGATTTGAAGCCAGACAAGAAGTTATCGTCGCTTCTCTTTGGGGGCCAAGAGCTCGGCCTCATGTTGTCCTCTCACTAGATGGGGCTAATGACCTCATCCATCGCTTAAGAGTAGTGAAACCCGGGGCATTTTACCTCAATGATGCATACGAACTTTTTCTGACTCAGCCATTCTTTGCACCCATTTATTATGTTCTAGGACAATCTCAATTCTACAACGGGATGGTAAGATTCTGGCAAAAGCGGAACATCAAAGCGGCAGAGTTTTATGAGGATGCCATACCGCTTTATGTCGAAGCGCAACAGAGCCTGAATATTTTGGCAAAGGGGTTGGGAGCAAAACGGCTCATGATTCTTCAACCTTTTTCGGGTTTCAAGAGTCCGCTGTCGGAAACCGAGGCAGCATTCGATCTTTATAAATATAGGGAAAAGCAGGTAAAGCATTTGTATGAAGCGACGGATCAGAGACTCCGAGGACTTGCTGATATGGACGGAGTTCAATATCTGGATGGACGCTACATCTATGACGGGATGTCCAGCACAGTCTTTGTGGACGATGTCCATCTTACAGATCTCGGCTACAGTGTACTGGCTCAGCGTATTTCAGAAAAGCTACAGAAAGAAATTATGGCCAGTGGTTTGGTTTGCGGAGCTGAGGTGCAGAGAGAGCCTCTGAATTCTTACACTCACTGACCTTTCGTCGTCTTCTTAAGGCCGCCCGCTACGGCTTCATATAAGTCGTATTGCCGAGCTGATGTACACATCGGGCGCCTCCATCTTTTGCCACGATAGGGGCTATCTAGTTTCAACGTATTGATGTTTCAAGTCTGGTTGAGCGCTCATGAGCGATCGCCCTCGCCTTTTGTATCTCATCACTGAAGATTGGTATTTCCGGCTGCATTGGATAGGGCTGGCACGAGCGGCGCGGGATGCAGGATTCGAGGTATTGCTTGCAATGCGCGTCCAGGAGCATGGTCTGGAGATCAGCGGGCAAGGGTTCAAACTTTTCCCCATCAACCTTCTTCGCCGAAGCGTGAATCCGATTCGAGAGTTTCTGGCCGTCATCGAGCTGGCGCGGCTCTACCGGGCTGAAAAACCCGATCTGGTCTATCATGTGGCCGTCAAGCCGATTCTCTATGGGTCTCTCGCCGCCCGTCTCGCAGGCATTCCTTCCGTCATCAACGTTTTTGCCGGATTAGGCTACACCTATACGAGCGACGAGTGGAAGGCGAGGCTGTTCCGTCTGCTCTTAAAGTTCGGGTTGAATGCGGCCTGCAACTCTTCCGGCTCGATTGCCGTGTTTCAGAATGAAGAAGATCAAGCGCAGTTAGTGCGTGATCATGCCGTACGTCGGAGTCACACGCGGGTGATTCGAGGGACGGGAGTCGATACCGATAGGTTTAGGCCGACGTCCGAGGAGAGCGGTGACCCCGTCATTCTCTTGCCCTGCCGGATGTTATGGGATAAGGGGGTGGGCGAATTTCTGGAAGCCGCGCGGTTGGTAAAACGACAGAAACCCCGCGTTCGTTTTGTGCTGGTCGGGCGATGTGACGAAGAGAATCCGGCGAGCATTCAGTCGGTGCAGTTACATCGATGGCAGGAGGAAGGGGCGATAGAGTGGTGGGGACACAGGAGCGACATGCCGGCCGTATTGGGGCATGCCGCCGTTGTCGTCTTGCCGTCTTATCGCGAGGGGTTGCCCGTGAGCCTGCTGGAGGCGGCCGCGTGCGGCAAACCCATTGTCGCCACCGACGTTCCGGGTTGTCGCGACGTCGTCCGCCATCGTGTCAACGGCCTTCTCGTCCCGCCCAAGAACGCAACGGCTTTAGCGGAGGCGATCGCCGTGTTGTTGGAAAATCCGGGATTGAGAAATGAGCTGGGCCGTCGGGGAAGGGACATTGTCGTGAAGGAGTTTTCCTCGACCCTGGTGACTCGGCAAACTTTGGCTCTGTATGATGAGCTGCTTCATAGAGGCGCTCAGGATTCTTAAAGTGCGCCTTCTCCCCAGAATGCATCGGCATCATTGACATCGTATGCGGATTCTCGTAACAGGCGGTTCTGGATTTTTAGGCGCATCTTTGACCCTCGAGCTGCATCGCTCGGGATACGAGGTGCGAGCGGTCGTTCGCGAACCGAGCCGGTGTCCCTCGTTTTCTCCGGAGATTGAAACGGTTGCTGTCGACATTCGTCATGCGGTGAAAACGGAGGAAATTGTGAGTGGCTGTGATGCCATCGTGCATCTGGCGGCCAAGGTCCATGCAATCGATGATTCCGGATCAGAGGAGGACTACGAAGCCATCAACGTCGAAGGCACGAGACATATCCTCGATGCAGCGGTGAGATCCGGAGTAAACCGCATCGTGTTTGCCAGTTCGGTCAAAATCTTCGGTGAAGTGACGAATGGGTGTGTCGATGAAACACAAGCTCCTAATCCCCGGACTGCTTACGGTCGGTCAAAATGGCGAGCGGAGCAACTTGTGTCGGAATACGCAGCGCGACATGGCCTCACTGCCGTCTCGCTCCGTCTTCCAATGGTCTATGGGCCGACAAAGAAAGGCAACTTGTATCGAATGATCGAGGCGATCGATCGTGGGAGTTTTCCTGTCTTGCCTCGTCTATCGTCGGTCCGAAGCCTCTTGCATGTCGAAAATTTTGTGCAGGCGATGTTGCTGTGTCTTCGAGCTCCATATTTTAAACGGGCGGCGTATATCGCAGCCGATGCCGAACCGTATTGTGTAACCGACCTCTATGACTGGTTGCGAGTCGGATTAGAGAAGGCGCCTCCGCGGTGGCGAGTGCCGCTCTGGGTGCTGACAAGCGGCGCGCGATGCGGCGATGCGCTTCACGCTATCAGCGGGAGACCTGCTCCCTTAACGACCGAGCAACTGACAAAGCTTATCGGTTGCGCCTGGTACAGTTCCGCCGCTCTCACACGTGAATTAGATTATCGCCCTAGGTATTCTTTCGAGAAAGCGGTCCCTGAACTGATCGCGTTTTATCGTGATGTATTGCGTACGGGCGATTGAGGCTTCTCATCGGTCGAGTTCTTGTGTCACGTTGGTCTTGATTTCCATGTGAGAATGAGTCATAGAGCTTGCCCCGAGGACGGTAGGGTCTTCTATGCCTACAGAACCTTTTAGTTTGACAGCC
>JAICUC010000351.1 GCA_025936075.1 Nitrospira sp.
CGCGTGGTAGTCGGAGGGATGTTGACGGCGGCTTTCTTGATTCTCGTGGTGTTGCCGGTTCTCTACGAAATCGTGCATCAGCGTGATACTCTTAAAGCGAAGGAATAGGCAGTTGACGGATGCATTGGACAATAAAGAAAGGAGCGCCATCATCGTGAGGCAATCTCTCCTATTCGGATTGGGAATGATCTGGATGCTTGGCTTGATGGGTGGAGCGGAACCATCGTACGCATGGGCGGATCACATCCAGGTCTGGCAAATTCAAATGCCCTATGAAGCGCCGCCGAAGAGTCAGGATGTGCCGGATGTCTCGATTCCCGTCAATAAGAACCCGCTCAGTCCTGAAGAACTCAAGCGCACGGAAGCCTTGCTCCCGTTGCTTGAAGGTAGACAGGAGTTTTGGGCCATGGGGGAATTCGTGCATTTGGGAGAGCCGGCTGTTCCCGTCCTTGTTCAGGCCCTCACCATGCCGAGCCCGCGGATTCGGTACAATGCCATCGAAACCTTGCTGATGATGAAGGGGGTCGCCGGGGTACCCGCCCTTGTCTCCGCCGCAAAGGAGCCCGGCGAAATTCCTCGGGTGCGGGAACATGCCTTGCGGGTTGCTGTTCGTCTGGATTCGACGAAAGCGCCCGAGGCGATTGAAGCCATGGCAAAAGATCCCAATCCATCCATCAGAAAAGCTGCGGTATTCGAAGCGCGATACGTCCGGCAGAAGAATATCATTCCCATCCTGATTCCGATGGTGAGCGACGACGAGCGCTTCGTGGCCCTATCGGCATTGCAATCACTCTGGATTTTGACTCGCCATGAGACCGAGTTCCACGATTGGGACACATCGACCAAGCAGGATCGTGCGGCGTGGTCGAGCGAATGGACGGAGTGGTGGGACACCAACAAGGAGACCTTTGAAATTCCCGAACCGCAACGGCCGAAGCGGAGTTCGTAAAGCCGGGAACTTGCGAGCCCGCAGATGCCTGTGTTACGTATAACGAGATGCGAGGCTCAAGAGTTGAATGATGCTGAAGATCGCCAAGCTGGGTAATCCTATCCTTCGTAAAGTTTCCGTTCCGATCGATCCGCGTGAGATCAAATCGTCCGAGATCCAGCGGCTGATCGACGACATGTTTGAAACGATGTATGACGAGCCGGGCATCGGGTTGGCCGCTCCCCAAGTCTCACGTTCGATTCAATTGGCCGTCATGGGGTGCAAAGGGGAGGGTGGATTTCCCGAAACGGTCCTCATCAACCCTTCGATTGTGTATTATGGACCGGAACAGGTGGAAAACTGGGAAGGCTGTCTGAGCGTCGATGGATTGAGGGGCAAGGTGACCAGACCCTCATTGGTGCGGGTCAAGGGGCTGGATCGGAAGGGGAAGGCCCTGGATTTTGAAGCGACCGGCCTCTATGCCGTGTGCATTCAACATGAACTGGATCACTTGATCGGTAAAGTCTTTCTTGATCGCATGGCGGATATGTCTACTCTCACCCAGCTGCACGAATTCTCGCAGTATTGGCAGAAAGAACCGACGAGCGTGATTTAATGCCTGCCGTGCTGAATCGATTGTGAAGTCCCTTTTTCGTGTTCTGCAATATCTTCGTCCTCACCGCGCGCTTGCGTTCGAGACCCTCGTCTGCGCCGCATGCGCGACGGCGATGGAGCTGGTGCCTCCCTGGGTCATCAAGATCATTATCGACGATGTGATTCAGGCGAAGCAGGCGTCATTGTTGCCATGGGCGATCGGTCTTCTGGCCGGCGCCCACGTGCTCAAAAACCTGTTTGCCTCACTCAGAATCCGGCTGAACAATCAACTTGAGCAGACCGTCGTCCACGACCTTCGCCGGCATATCTTCTCCGCCCTCCAACGTCTGTCCATCACCTATTTTGAGAATCGCTCGACGGGAGAGATCATGTCCCGGGTGACCAACGACACGGAGCATGTCGAGCGGATTTTCATTGACGGGGTCGAAGGGATGCTGACGGCGTCGCTGACTCTTATCGGGATCACGGGACTCTTGTTCATGCTCAATTGGAAGCTGGCGGCGCTTTCCTTCTTGCCGATCCCATTGCTTGCCTTGTCCGCGAGCTGGTTTACGTCGAAGGTCCATGGGTATTATCGGGAGACCCGTCAGAGCGCCGCCGAACTGAACGGCTATCTCCAAGATGCCTTGTCCGGTATCAGGGAAACGATGGGGTTCGGGCGGCAGGGGCACGAACAAGCGCGTTTCGACCGGCTGAGCCTGGCGTATAGCGAGAAGAACCTCAAGGCGATGGTTTTGTGGTCGATGTATTCGCCGGGAATGATTCTGGTTGCCGCCTTTGGGACCGTCTTGATCCTCTGGTACGGTGCGGGGGAGGTCATGGACGGCCGCCTCACGCTCGGCGAGTTGGTGTTGTTTCTGTCCTATCTGGCAATGTTCTATGTCCCCATCAACCAGATTCATTCCGTCAATCATATGCTGCAGCATGCATTGGCGGCGAGCGAGCGGGTCTTTGATGTGCTGGATACGATCCCGGAAGTCGCCGATCGTCCAGGAGTGGTTGCTCCGGTCCATCGCGCTCATGGAGCAGTTCGATTCGACCGGGTCCGATTCCACTATCGCGCCGACGTTCCGGTACTGAAAGGATTTTCAACGGCCGTACCGGAGGGAGAGCGTGTGGCGTTGGTCGGGATGAGCGGGGCGGGGAAGAGCACTCTGCTGAAGCTGTTGATGCGATTTTACGACGTCACAGAGGGGGCGATCGTTATCGATGGGAAGGATATTCGCGATGTGCCGATTGCGTACCTACGGCAGCAGATCGGGTTCGTGCAACAAGAGCCGTTCTTGTTCAATGGGACGGTTCGAGACAATCTTTTATACGGCGATTTGCATGCAGACCAGGCCCGGCTGGAAACGGCTGCACGCGCTGCTCGGGCGCATGAGTTCATCACGGCGTTGCCTGAGGGGTATGACACCTGGATCGGAGAACGAGGCGTCAAACTGTCGGTCGGGCAAAAACAGCGGGTTTCCATCGCTCGGGTGCTGTTGAAGGATCCGCCGATCGTCATTTTCGACGAGGCCACCTCCAATATTGATACGGAGACCGAGGTGAAAATCCGTGAAGCATTGGCCGAGCTCACCATGGGACGAACCACGTTCATCATCGCCCATCGATTATCCACACTTCACGATGTGGACCGCATTTTGGTGCTCGATAAAGGTCGATTAGTGGAGGAAGGCCGGCATGACGAACTGCTCAGTCGAGGAGGTCTCTACGCAGGCCTGTATGAAGCTCAGTTTCAGGTGTAGTTCGGTGTGAAGTAAGGCCGGTGGGCGAGGTGATGCGTGTTGATCTTTTCGACGTTGGCCGCAGCCTGAGATATTGCCGATGCAACGAGGAGGTCGGTATACTGCCGACGATTAAGAGGAATGATCGATGGTACTGCTGTACGAGAGTGATCCGCTGGATGACGAACATGCACGCGGGCGTTTTTACCATGTCTGCAGAGGTCGAATCGATCGGACTCCTTTGAATGTTCCGGAGCCGGATCATCCGTACGAGTGCTCACAGTGCGGAATTGATCTCGAAGCCGAGGATTTCTTTGTGGCCCTTCAGAAAGGATCGGTGTAGGAGCAATGACCGGGAGTGTAGGGAGAAAAACGGTAGGGGTTTC
>JAICUC010000028.1 GCA_025936075.1 Nitrospira sp.
CCGCGATTCCGGGAAGCTTTTTACCTCCCATCGGCATGGTGAACAGAAGCGTGCCGTCCGGCCCCTTCTTTGGCCCCATGCCGAAGAAGATCAAATTGTCCCAATAAAAGGACGTCAGCAGAAAGGTCACCGGAAGGCCCAGCTTGGCGAACTCCCGCTCTACTTCTCCCTTCGCATCGAAGTGTGGAACTTTATATTTGCCCATCAACGTCGGCATACGGCTATCCGACAGCGGCACCCATTTGCGTGTATCTTCCAGCGTGGACCAGATGACATGTTGCACAGCGGTCTCCTTCGCCGCCTCGGCCTGATTCTTCGCCTGTGCATATTCTTTTTCGGGGGAACAATGCTCCCAGAAATTGGTCAAACAGAAGACACCGTACGCGCCCGTGAAGGCTCGCTTCAAGCCGGCGGCGTCATCAAGATCAGCGGACACGACCTCGGCACCAAGATTGGTGAGAGCCTTGGCTTTGTCTGAATTCACATCCCTCGTCAATGCACGGGCTCTAAAAGTCTTGTCCGGATCGCTCACGATTGCCCGCACCAGCCCTCCTCCTTGCATTCCAGTCGCCCCCACGACGGCGATGATTTTTCTATCAGCCATAGAACCTCCTCTCAGCAGATGTTCAAACGGGGTGTCAGCAAGGCCGCAGCGTGCGAAGAGGTGAGGCGTACGCTTCGGTACGTTGAGCCTCTACGCGATGCGAGAACGACGCTGGCGCTCCGTTTCAACATCTGCTACATGACGATGCCGCCGCCCGCCTGAATCGTCTGCCCTGTGATCCATCGAGCCTCCTCACTCACGATGAACGCCACAACATCCGCGATATCTTTCGGCACACCGAGCCGTTTCATCGGCGACAACTGAATGCCGATCTGCCGATATTCCTCCGTCATCATTCCGGTTTCGGTAAAACCCGGCGAGACGGTATTCACCGTGATCCCCTTCGAACCCAGCTCTTGTGCCAATCCCTTGGTGTATTGCTCCAGCGCGGCCTTGCTCCCTAAGTAGGCTGTGGCCCCGGGAAAGTGGAGATGGGTCCCGCCGGTTGAGATATTCACGATCCGTCCTCCGTCTTTCAGCGCGCGTGCCGCTTCCTGCATGGCAAAGTACGGCCCCTTGGCATTCAAGGCGATCACGCCGTTAAAGTCTTCTTCGGTCGTCTCTTCAAGCGGCTTCGGCATGAATTTCCCGGCGTTGTTCACGAGAATATCCAGGCGGTTGAATTGTTTGACCGTATCGACCACCAGTCGGCGCGCGTCCACCACCTGACTCATGTCGGCTTGGACGGCCAACGCCTTGCCGCCTTTGCCTTGGATTCCCGCAACGACCTGTTGAGCTTTTTCCGCACTCTTCGAATAGTTCACGACGACGATGGCGCCATTGTCCGCCAGGCGTTCTGCAATCGCTCGACCGATTCCGTTGGAGGCTCCGGTCACAATCGCCACTTTTCCGCTCAATGATTTCATCCGCTCGGCTCCTCCGTAGTCCTGTTATGCGATGGGATTTCCCCATTGCCCTACAAATGTCGATTCTCCGATCGGCCGGCGACTCCTGGATCGTAATTCACGTTCTCGCAGCCGCTTCGGCCCCTATAGGTCGCTCATCAAAAGCACGTGGACTCCAACGACGGGCGATCAACTCATGGATTGGAAATTGAGTGCGCGCGGGCTTCTCCATGGTCACGTTCCTTGCTTGAATCCTCGGCCGGTTGGACGTCAGGAGACCATCCGCCGCCGAGCGCCCTGTACAGTTGCACAATCGAGGCGAGAAGCAGCCGTCGCGTACCGGTCCAGGCCAACTCCGCCTCGAACAGATTTCTTCGGGCAACGAGGACATCCAGATAGTTGGACAACCCTCCTTTGTAGCGGAGTTCGGCAAGTTTCAACGCCGACTGCAACGCCGTAACCTGTTGTTGCTGTGATTCACTCTGGATGCGAACCGTCCGGACGGCGATCAGCGAATCCTCGACTTCACGGAAGGCCGTCAGCACCGTCTGTTGGTATTGAGCAAAGGCTTCTTTGCTTTGTGCCTCCGCCGCTTCTTGTTGGAAGCCCAGCACTTGAGCGTTCAACAGAGGGGCGGCCAAACCGGCGCCGAATATACCGAAAGAGGATGAATCCGTGAGGATCGTGGATAATGCGGGATTAGCCAAGCCCGCCAATCCGGTCAATGTGATTTTGGGGAATCGCTCGGCCTTGGCGGCCCCGATACGGGCGGTGACGGCAGCTAACTGTCGTTCAGCAACCAATACATCGGGTCGGCGTTGCAACAGCTCTGACGGCAAGCCCGGCGGAACATCCGGAGCCAGGATCTGCTCATCCAATGAACGGCCACGGGCGACGGCAAACGGTCGCCGGCCGAGCAAGACGCTCAACTGGTTTTCGGCTTGGACCATCTGCCGTTGAAGTTCCGCCATGCGGGCGGCCGCATTGGCTCGTTCCGCTTCAAACTGATCCGCGTCCAGTTTCGAGGTCATCCCTTGGCGCAGGCGCGCCTGCGCGATCCGCACCGACTCTTCCCATGATCGCAAGGTTCGCTCCGCGATGTCGAGCTGGAGATCAAACTGGAGAAGATTGAAGTAGGCTTCAGCAACTGCGCTGACCAACTGAATCGTCACGCCACGCCGGTTCTCCTCCTTGGACAACATGTCGGCGCGAGCCGCCTCGGTCGATCGTCTAATACGGCCCCACACGTCCATCTCCCACGCCAGGTTGCCTAACATGTAATAGTTAAACGGAGTGGCAAAAGCGGGAACGAGAAACTTCGCGTTTCGAGCGGCCGGCGCGTTCCCTGCAACCGCGATTTGCGGCAAAAAGTCGGTTTGTGCGACCAGGGCCCTCGCCCGAAATTCATCGATGGTCGCAACGGCGCGCTGGAGATCCCAATTGTGCTCCAACGCCGTTCGGATGAGCTGCTGCAGTTGTTCATCGCGAAGAAGCTCCCACCATGGCAGATTCGCCAATGAGGGCAGGTCCGACCGGCCCTCCGCCATCCGAAATCGATCCTCGTCATCGGTCTGCGGCCGCTGGTAGTCCGGACCCATGGCACAGGACAGTAGGAGCAATGAAAACCCAACAGCAAGAACGGCTCTCATGCTATGGCTTCTCCTCCTGAAAGCGCGGCCCCGTCGGTTGCTCAGGCACTGCGACCGGTTGATGCCGGCTTCCGGTCAACTTGCGGATCAACACATAAAACAACGGCACAAAAAAGATGGCAAGGAACGTGGCTCCCAACATGCCGCCCATCACGCCGGTTCCGATCGACTGACGGCTGGCAGCCCCGGCACCCGACGCGATGACCAAGGGGAACATGCCGAAGATAAACGCCATTGACGTCATGATGATCGGGCGGAACCGCAAACGTGCCGCTTCCACCGTCGCTTCGATCAAAGGACGACCTGCCTCATATCTCGTGTTGGCGAACTCGACGATTAAAATAGCATTTTTAGCCGACAGTCCGATCAGCGTCACGAGGCCGATCTGGAAATAGATGTCGTTCTCGAACCCTCGAATCCAGACCGCCGTCAACGCGCCGAACACTCCGAACGGAACGGCCAGGATCACCGCAAACGGCACCACCCAACTCTCAAACTGCGCCGCCAATACCAGAAAGACCATCAGCAATCCGATCGCAAAAACCTGGCCGGATTGTCCGCCGACCCGCCGCTCTTGAAATGAAATGTTGCTCCATTCGATCGCATAGCCTTGTGGGGTCAGCACTTCCCCCGCGACTCGATCCAACGCTTCGAGGGCTTGACCCGAGCTGTAGCCGGGGGCGGCGGCGCCCAGCACAAACGCCGTATTGTAGCCGTTGAAGTGGTTCACGGGATCGGGCCCGCTTTGGTACTCCGAGGTCACGACCGTATCGAGCGGGATCATATGGACGCCGCTCGCGCTTCGCGCACGCACATAGATTTTCGAAAGATCCTGCGGCGTCGACCGGTACTCGGCGGCCGCCTCCGTCTGCACGTGATACACCCGGCCGAATTTGACGAAGTCATTGATGTAGTAATTGCCGAAGTAGGCCTGGAGTGTATCAAAAATATCCGAAATCGGAACGCCCAACGACTTCGCCCGCTCCCGATTGACGTCGGCATAGAGCCTCGGCGAGGAGACACGGAAATTCGTCCCGACCCGTCCGATCGCCGGTTCTTTTTGTGCGTGTTCGATGAATTGCTGCGCCACCATGGCGAACTTCTTAAAATCACCGCCGCTCGGATCTTGGATCTGTGCCGAAAAGCCGCCGACGGCTCCTACTCCGCGAATCGAGGGGGCATTGAACGCGAGGAGCAGCGCTTCCGGAATTTGTGCAAATTCCCCGTAGGCGGCGCCGATCAGGGCTTGCACATGATTCTGAGGCTCCGGCCGTTCATCCCATAACCGCAACGGCACGAACATGGTCGCGGAGTTCGGTCCTCTGGTGCCGAACACGAAATTTTGTCCGGTCAAGGCATCGGTTGAATGAACCGCCGGCATCGCCTGAAAAAACCGCTCGACCCGTTCGAGCACCGCCTCCGTCCGCTGCGTCGATGCCCCGTCCGGCAGCTGCGCGATGACGATGAAATAGCCTTGATCTTCCTCAGGCAGAAAACTTTGCGGCAACTTCTGGTAGAGTCCGATGCACACGACGATGAGCAGCGCAAAGACCGCCATGACACGGACCGGCCTGGCCATGAGCGCGGCGGTCGTGTTGGTATAGCCCCGCTGCGTCCGGCTGAATACTCGATCAAAGAGGTCCCAAAACCGGCTCCGTCTTCCCTGCCGGGTCGTGAGGACGACCCCGCAGAGCGCGGGGCTCAGGGTCAACGCCACAAATCCCGATACGGTGACCGAAATCGCGATCGTGGCCGCAAATTGCTTATACAGGGCGCCGGTGATCCCACCGATGAAGCCGACCGGAGCGAAGACGGACACCAAGACCAGCACAATCGCAATGATGGGCTCGGTCACTTCGTTCATCGCCCGCTTGGCCGCCTCCTTGGGCGAGAGCCGATCCTCGCGCATATGGCGCTCAACATTCTCAACCACCACAATGGCGTCGTCCACCACGATCCCGATCGCCAGGACCATCCCAAAGAGAGTGATCGTATTGATGGAGAAACCGAGCGCGTAGAGACCGATGAAGGTTCCGATCAAGGAGACCGGCACGGCAACGGTTGGAATAATGGTCGCCCGCCAGGTCTGCAGGAATAAATACACGACCAGCACCACCAGCACCATCGCCTCCATGAGCGTCTTGACCACTTCTTTGATCGAGATTTCGATAAAACGCGTCGTATCGTACGGCGAGTCATAGAATACGCCGGAAGGAAAATTCTGAGCCAACTCCTCCATCTTCGCTCTCGTCCGGCGCACGGTATCAAGCGCGTTCGCTCCAGGAGACAAGAACGTCAGGATGAATGTGGTCGGTTTGCCGTTCTGTCGGCCTTCCAACCCATAGGCCTGGGCCCCGAGTTCGATGCGGGCCACATCTTTCAATCGGACCAACGAACCGTCCGGCATGGCGCGCACGATCAACTCTTCGAAGTCCTTGACCTCCGTGAGACGACCTTTTGTAATGATCGGGATCGTCAGCTCGGTCCCTTTCGGCGCCGGTTCCCGCCCGATCGTTCCAGAAGGATTATCGCGATTCTGTTCACGGATGATTGCCGTGATATCACTCGGCACCAGGTTCAATTTCGCCATCAGCAGCGGATCAAGGACGATCCGCATACTATAATTTTGCTGCCCGAACACCAGCGCATCTCCCACTCCTTTGACGCGCTTCAATTCATCGACGAGCCGAAGCGTGGCATAGTTCGAGAGAAAGACGGAGTCGTGCCGGGGGTCGGTCGAGTTGAGCGCGAGCACCAACACGAGATCGGGAGACATTTTCTTGACCGAGATTCCCTGACGGATCACCTCCGGAGGCAGCTGAGGCTCGGCGAGCTTTTCACGGTTCTGCGTTTGAACCTGCGCAATGTCGGGGTTTGTGCCGATTTCAAACGTCAGCTTGATCGTGACATGCCCGTCGTTACTGCTGGTCGATTCGTAATACAACAGATTGTCGACGCCCGGGAGCTGGACCTCGATCGGACGGGCGACCGCTTCGGCCGCGACTTCTGCGCTGGCGCCGAGATAGTCCGCGTCGATCTGCACCACCGGCGGGGTAATTTCCGGAAACTGCGCGATCGGCAGGAACTGCATGGCAAGCAGTCCCATGACGACCACCACGATTGAGACCACCGACGCAAAGATCGGACGATCAATAAAGAGGTGTGAGATCACAGATGATCCTGAGGAGGGGTGGCGACCGGTTCCGTAGCGGACGCATTGGTCGAGACCCAGGGAACCGCCTTGACCGAAGCTCCTGGGCTGATCTTCATCATCCCGTTCACGACCACCCGATCGCCTGTATGCAGGCCTCTATCGATAAGCCACCGGTCCCCTTTCCAATCGGACGCAGCGACGTCTCGAATCTCGACTTTGTTCTCCTGGTTGACCACATAGACAAAGGGGCCTTGTGGACCTTGCAGCACGGCTCGTTGAGGAATCAGGACGGCGTCCGTTTTCGTATCGCCGGTAAATCGAACCTTGACGAATTGCCCGGGCAGCAGAGTCCGTTGCGGATTGGAGAATGTGACTCGTATTTGGCGCGAACTGGTTTCCGTGCGCAAACTGGGCTCCAACAGATCAAGAACCCCTTCCTGCGGATAGACCGTGCCGTCCATGAACGTCAGCCGACCTCGCAATTGGTAGTCTCCCGGGTGGGTGATTCGCTTCGCCTCGATGTCCCGTCGCCGTTTGAGAATGAACGTTTCGGGTACATTCACGACGACGTACATCGGATCGACACGATGGATCATGGTCAGCAAATCGGTCTGGGCCGAGACCAGCCGTCCTTCATAGTAACGGCTGCGCTCGATAATCCCGCTGATAGGGGCCGTGATGAGGGTATTATCCAGATCGAATTGGGCCTTGATGAGGTCGGCCCGGGCTCCTTCCAGCGCAGCGTTGGCCGACAGTTGCTCAGCAATGGCATCGTCGACGTCCTTCTGGCTCACCGCCTGTTCGGCAAGCAACGGTTTCACTCGGGCCAGGTCCTGCCTGGCCTGCACCCCGCGAGCCTCGGCCTGCGCAATCTTGGCCTTGGCGCTCGCCACCGCCGCCTTGAAGGGAACGGGCTCAATCTGGTACAGGCGGGCGCCTTTCTTCACGTCGCGTCCTTCCTGATAGAGGACCGCCTTTAAAATCCCCGTCACCTGCGGGCGGATCTCTACCGGACGAGAGGCTTCGGCCTGACCGATAAACTCCGGTTCATCGGGGACCGCCTGCGTCTGCACGGTGACGACTTCCACCTGCGACACCTCCTCCGCAGGTGTCGAGCCGGCTTCTTGCTTGCAACCGGACGATCCAATGACAGCCAATAGAAGCAGGAGCGCTGTGGCGGCATATCCCATCGACGGAGGACGATTCATCATGGTTATTTATCCTACTTTGCCTACTTCGCAATCCTCATCATTATTTTTCACTGCAAAACGACCTACGGACGACCTATGATTGTACCGGGACGGGCAAGACGGCGGCAAGTCCGGATAAGCACAAATCGTCGACACTGTGACAATGATGAACCGCCGACATCGCTTCATCAACTTTTCAATCAGCTTGTTGCGATTCCTTCCGAAGGTCCGCCCGGTTCATTTCTTCTGATCTCTTCGACGACACATCTCGTCAAACAGCCGGCCGCGCGCAGCTCCGCGCCCCTTCGCCACAGATCGGCCAACAGCGCCTTGCCTTCGGGATCGATGAAGGTCACGCCTGTCAGATCGATCATCACGCACCCTTGCTGTCTGCCGGATATCCGATGAAAACTGGCGCTCAGCTCATCGACCCATGGACCGGCCAGGCGTCCCTCAAGTCTCAGTAAGGTCGCGTCCGGTTCAGGGCCTCGTTGTTCGGTAATCTTCAGCATGTTCGTTGGGCGCTCTTCACCACTTCACCTGATTCAAGCCGGCACCGGCATCGCAATCACACCGTCGCATTCAACAGAAAAAGAATGATCAGCCAACGCCTCCTTATCGGTTGCTTCAGCGTACCATCAACGTTGTTGCGCTCTCTTTTGGGTTCTTCCCATATCACTTCCGGGTTGTGATCGTCGATTCTGCAGAATAACCGGATCAATAACTTCCCCACATTGCACACACCGTCGGAACGACACGTCGGCTTCACTGCTACCCAACATGGAGTCGAATCCCTGTTCAATGACCATGAGCCCCATGCACCTGGAACAATGTACGGAATCGAAGAGAGAGTTCCGTCCCGGCTGATGGCCCCCTGTTCGCCCATTCTTCGTCAATTCGATCGCTGTCGCCATGATCGCCTCCCTTATGTAAGGATTCGTTCATCTGTCTGATGTGGCAACTTATGTTCCAGCGGAACGTGCTGCGACAGACACTATCCAAGTTGCGGAATTACTTACAGAGAGGCCTTGCCGAACGGAAAATTGACATTTTCGGAGACGAAGCGATTCTGCCGAACTTACGGCACAGTGCCGAGTGATCGGCGAACATGACGTGCGCCTGTGAAACCACACTCTGTCGCTAGAAACTGGATGAGAGCATTTTCATCAGGCTTTCACGCCCGGTTCATGTCCGATCGTTATGTTCAGTATTTCGTGAGGTATGGAGTGATGTTCTCAAGAAAGCCCTAGATGATCAATGAAAGCAAACGGTTTATCTCTCAATGAGTTTTCCTCTCAATGAAAGGAGTCGGTCCGTGGCGGCTATATCTCAAAAAGAGGCATCCCGAGCGGCGCTCATCTTCGATGCCATGGGTGGGTCTGCTCTGTTCTCTACTGGAATTTATTCACATTTCGCGAGGAAGGGGATTTAGATATGGCATCAACGCGTACTGCCAACGATCAGGGATACGATATCTCTCAGTGGTATGACTCACGGCCGGCCAAAATCGGTTGGCTGTCGATGCTTTCGGTTATAGTCTTCTGGCTCTTGTACCAGCGAACCTACGGCTATTCGCATGGCTTGGATTCCATGACGCCTGAATTCGACACAATCTGGATGGGGTTATGGCGGTTTAATATTCTCGCCAATGCCACCTTCTTTGCAGTCACCATCGGGTGGATCTGGATGACACGCGACCGCAACATAGCCAATTTGAATCCAAAGCTGGAATTGAAACGGTATTTTTATTGGTTAGGTTGGCTCGCTTGTTACGTGTTCGGCGTGTACTTTGCCGGCAGTTTGACGCTGGAGCAAGATGCGGCATGGCACCAGGTGATCATCCGTGACACCAGCTTTACGGCAAGCCACATCGTGGCCTTCTACGGAACGTTCCCGCTCTATATTACATGCGGCGTGGCCAGCTACTTATACGCGCAGACGCGGCTCCCGCTGTACGCTCAAGCGACCTCGTTTCCGTTGGTGGCTGCGGTCGTAGGACCGATGTTCATCCTGCCGAACGTGGGATTGAACGAGTGGGGACATGCGTTCTGGTTTGTCGATGAAATGTTTGCGGCGCCGCTCCACTGGGGCTTCGTCGCGTTGGGCTGGTGCGGCCTGTTCGGCGCTGCGGGCGGCGTGGCCGCACAGACGGTTTCGCGCATGTCGAACCTGGCGGATGTGATTTGGAACAACGCTCCCAAAAACATCCTTGATCCATTTTCCAGCCAAATCGCCGCAGCAAACGCGTCAAACGCGCGTAGCGGCTACTAAACCTGCCTGTCATGAATGACCGGCCCGGGACTTCCCTTAAAGGTCCCGGGCCGGCTCACACGTTAGTTTCACGCATCAATGTGCTTGGGGCAAGTTCGTGAACGAGCAGCAATCCCGCTGCCCGCGCCGACCGATCGGCGTGCGCCGCAGAATGTTGCGCGTGCTACGGCAATGTATAGGTGAGGTTGGGCCAGACCGCATATCCGATCGCTTGGCCATATTTCCCTTCCTGATGTTCAAAGACGATGCTGGTCTGGAAAGGAGTGGTCCCTGACATTCCGGTGAATCCACCGGAGCCGCCCGTAAACGTGAAATCCCCAGTACACTCTTTCAAGGTGCCGGCGCACTTCCAATGGGCATATCCGATGTCCTTGCCTTCATGCGCGATGATGGTGCAGAGGCCTTCTATCGCCTGAGAGTCCTTGCCTCTGTTGAGATTCACACGCACCGGACAAGTCAGCTTGGATGTATGGACGACCATCTTGCCGCCGTCTTTATGACGAGAGATCAAGACTCCTTGCACAATGCCATTGACGATCTGTTCTCCGTTTCCAAGTTCCAAGAATTCGCCGGTCCCGCTCCAACTCGAACTGGATTCTCCTGCCTCAACGGTCTTGCCGTAAGCCAAAGAGCCGGCCCCATGTCCAATGAAGAGAACCATTCCCATCACGCCCATTACACAGCTGAAACTCCTCATGCCCATCTCCTTTCAAGTTGATTCATATAAAACACACACAGGACTCCCGTATGTCTTTCGCGGTGTGATTTTTAGCATGCACGCTCAACGAGAGGCGGTAGCGCCATGCCGAGTCACGTCCACGGCGGGTGTCACGGCGGCGACTCAAATTGTCAATTCGGCCAATGATCTGACGCCAAGAAAGCCGGCTTCGCACCGGTCGTCCGCCGATGCTCGGCTTCACTGGTTCTCCGGCTCGCGGCCCACTGTATCCGAGGCTCCTCGACGATTGGTTAGGCAACCGGAACCTCCAGGAGATAGATTTCTCCTTTGAGATCGGGGTGCAGATCGCACTGAAAGGTGAACCGTCCCTGGTGTTGAGCGATGAATCGAATCGTCAAGGTCTTTCCAGGGCCGACATAAAAACCGTCTATTCCCTTGCCGTACGATTCTATGCCTTCTCCTTCGCCATGAACGGAGAGGCCGGCCAGCATCGCCGACGTGAACCCATGCCGGATATTGTCTTCGTTCCGGATGACGATCACGGTGGGAAATCCTGGATGAATCGGTGCGGTCTTGGTCCGCACGAACGTGCTGTCCCGGATTGTAATCTCAATGCGCTGTTCCTGCGCTCCCGACGCCGGCGAACTTTCAGCAGCCCACGGGCAGATCAGCACAGGAGACAGGACACCGATGACGATCAGCTTGATCCAACCGGAAAACAATGAATTTCTCATGCAATACCTCCCAATCACTGCTTCATGAAGGAGTAGACAGTACTTCCTTTTAGCCGTGGGGCTCCGAAATGATGAGCCCCTGACGGTTGCGGCGGCCGTCCAATTTCACACGGTTCACCTTCCCACTCTCGACCGAATCCTTCGTCAGTCCACGCTCTGCGGCACGACACGGCGGTGGCCCGGTTCAAACTTCGGGCTCTTGACGGTCAGAACGGGACAAGGCGCTTGACGGATGACTGCTTCGGCGACACTGCCGAGGCGGAGTCGTGACCACCCTCGTCGTCCATGGGTACCCATCACGATAAGATCGCATTCCTGCTCTCTTGCGCAGTCGAGGATCGAGTCGGCCGGCACACCGCCACGGATGACCGTTTCAGCAGTCAAACCGAAGGAGCCTATCAATCCGGCGAGCTGTTCCAATTGCGCCCGCCAATGCACCCACTTTGCCTCCATGGATTGCAGTCCCGGCTCGGCATCATAGTACATCGGTTCCAGGACATGGACGAGCGTCATCCGGGCGCCGAAGTGATTGGCTACTTGGATGGCATACTCGACCGCATCCAGGGATGGGCTGGAGAAATCCAGGGCGGTCATCACGTGACGGATCGATGGGGCCACGGTCGTCGCCGGAACCACCAGAACAGGACACGGCGCGTCTCTGATCACACGATCGGCCGTGCTGCCAAGCAGGATCGTCTCTAAGTCGGTGCGCCCCCGCATTCCGACCACCACCACGTCGGCCGCGATGTCTTGGGCCGCCTTTTTGATCTGCTCACTCGGGATGCCGACCACCTGCCGCACTTCCACACTCGTCAGCCCCTCCTGTCTCAGCTGCTGCGCAGTGTCCGCCAGTCGACGTTCGCCCTCCTTCTGCGCTTGCTCCAGGTACAGGATGGTCGCCGCATTTGAGCCATACCAGAGCGGGCTTTCCGGCACATGAATAACGGAGAGGTCGGCCTCATACGTCCGGGTCAGGAACGCAGCATAGTCCTGAGCTTTGCCCGCACATTCGGAAAAATCCGTGGCCAATACGATCTGCTTCACCATTGAGCGGTTCATCAAAAGTCTCCGCGGCCTTCGGACCGTTCGGCCGCCCGACGCCTCAAGGCGTCTTACATCCGTACAATCAGTTGAGGCGGGCCCTCGGACGCGTTCCGACTTTGATCGGTTTCATGCGTCTGCGCTGAACGCTTCGGCGCACGGCTCGCTCCGTCCCGGTAAGAGCGCCGCCGACCGCAACATCGAGGGTGACGTCCTGCGCTTCGAACACCACGCTCGGAAGGTTGCTCAGGACCACTTTGATCCGGCACACTTTGTCGATGCCGCCGCGGGGGCCGTTGACATCCTTCACACGCACACTGACCCGTTCAATAGAGTCGGCAAATTTTTCGAGCTTTCGACTCAATCTTTGCCGGATGAACGTCCGTTGGTCCTCGCTCAGACCAACGCCGAGCACCCGGATGTGGGCTGGAACCAACCGTACATCTCTACGGCCGGATTTTCGCTTATCCGCTTTGGGAACCCAACCCTGGAACCGTGAACCTGAAGAGCTGCGCCGACGTCGTGTTCTTTCCATGTGCCCCCTCTCTTGTCTATCTCCTCGATTTCCGCCTCGCCCGGCTCACATCGCCGGAGGACTCCGGCGCGACGGGGGCGAGCGTACAATACGGATCGCCCACTTGCGATGGCCTCAGGGCTGACCCCGTGCAGGTGCCCTTCGCCATTGAACGCCGCTCAGTTGCACGAGTGTCACGCACGGCACGATCCGTTCAGGAAATCGATCCTGACTTGGGCGCGTTGCCCCAGTCAAGCGAAATCCTACGGTCATGCAGATCTCACAGCGCTCGCTCACGGTCCTGGTTGACTTTTCAGCTGATTCCTCTGTCGTGACAGTCGTTTGGTGCCAACTCTTGCCGCGCCATAGGGCTTCCAGAAGTTGCCTCCGGTGATCTCCAACATCTCGACGTTGTACGGCTGGTAGCGCTCGTCAACGGTGCAGGAGACTTCCCGAACTGGGGCAACCTCCTAGTCCGGGAGAAATCTTTAAGGCGAAAGTAATGGAGTGAGGCAGCCGGCATTCGAACGAGCATCACGCGACAAATGGCACCGTCATGCCGGACTGCGAGTGATGCCGAGTTTTTGCATTTTGGATTGAAGAGTGGTTCGTTTAACGCCCAGTCGAGCCGCAGCGCCGGCAGGACCGCCGACCACCCACTTTGTCTCGTGCAGCACCCGTAGAATCTGCTCTCGCTCCGCGTCTTCGAGAGTCGCCGGAGAGTCGGCAGAAAGCGTGGCTGACTGAAGTTCGCTGATCGGCACCTGCAAATCCGGCCCTTGCGTCAGGATGACGGAACGCTCGACCAAATTCTCCAGCTCGCGGATGTTCCCCGGCCACGCATAGCGTGAGAGCACTTCAAGAGTCTCGGCAGGCACGGTTTGGATATTCTTTTTCATGCGAGCGGCATAGTGCTGAGTGAAATAGCGGACCAAGACGGGAATGTCTTCACGCCGTTCGCGCAAAGAAGGCAAGGTGACCGGAAAAACATTCAGACGATAGTACAAATCGCTCCGAAACTGCTTGGCTTCCACCAAACTCTTGAGATCCCGATTTGTGGCGGCTACCAGGCGCACGTCAACGCGAAGGGTCTTGGTACTGCCCAACCGTTCGAATTCCTGCTCCTGTAACACGCGTAGCAACTTGGATTGTAACTCCAGCGGAATTTCCCCCACTTCGTCGAGAAAGAGTGTGCCTTTGTCGGCCAGTTCGAATCGGCCGGATTTCTGAGCAATCGCGCCCGTGAAAGCCCCTCGCTCATGTCCAAAGAGTTCGCTTTCCAACAGACCGGTCGGAATAGCGGCGCAATTCAGCTTGACGAACGTGCGCTCCCTGCGGCCGCTGAGTCGATGAACAGCCCGAGCGATGAGTTCCTTACCGGTGCCCGTTTCTCCTTGAATCAAGACGGTCGAATCGGTTGGAGCCACGATTTCGACTTCCTTGAGCACCTGCTTCAAAGCTTTGCTG
This sequence comes from Nitrospira sp., assembly GCA_025936075.1. Lineage (GTDB taxonomy): Bacteria > Nitrospirota > Nitrospiria > Nitrospirales > Nitrospiraceae > Nitrospira_D. The sequence goes on from JAICUC010000028.1 coordinate 14,149, forward strand.
TCACCGATGATATCCTCGAATCCATGCTCAATCCGAAGTTCTTCTTCGAGGTACAGCTTCTCTTTCGCCAGTTTATCTTTAAGCTCGGCAATCTGTTGAAAGACCAATGCGTTCTCCACCGCGACAGCCACTTGTTTGGCGACCTGCTGGAGGAACTCCAGGTCCACATCGCTATAAGCCTCTTTCTGTAAACTCAAAAATCCCATCGCGCCCAATCGCCCCCTCGCCGTGGTCAACGGGACGAAGCAAAACGATTGGGTTCCGTCTTCCGTCATCGCACCGATGACCCACGGCCACCGACGTTCTTCCGACAGATTTGGAACCAGAAGCGGCTGCTGAGTTTCCCATACACAGCCCGCCGGACAGTCTTCAATCGCTATCTCATGCCCACCTATGAGATCAGCCGGCACATTTGCCTGAATCGTATGCAACCGCATGACCTTCTTGACGGGATCGTGTAGAGACAAATCCACATAATTGACTTGTACAACACGAGGTAGACAGTGAGCCAAATCATGAAAAAGCTGATCGAGGTCTCGTTGCGCTGAGATTGCCTGCGCGACTTCCAGAAGAGCCTGATAGCGCTCCGCGAGCGTCTCGCATGGAGATGCGGATTCCCGATTCATGAGCGCAGTATGGCGTATGAACGAATGCCGGCTCAAGAGGGAGATGTGACCATACCTTTCGCAAGCATTCGGTCCCTCTCTGAAGGTTACCTCACGCTAGCCCTAGCGCCCTCATTCGGTATAGCCGATATTTTGCCGGATTACTGGACGATGTCCGTGCCCCAAGGATTGTCCACGAGGAACAGCCATTTCCCATTCGACTGGCGCCGCAAGATACTGGATGATCGACCACCGAGGTGCACGACAGTTCCCGTAGGATCGATGCCCTTCAGATTCCATCGAGCGCAGTATTGTGCGACATCGCCTGCCCGTACGAGTTGTTGTGCCTCGATGGCTAACGTAGGCTTCAGCGCCATGAATCCCTCCAATGCCTGGCGTATCCCGGATGTCCCGGTGACGACAACCCCAGGTTTCATGACGAATGACGCACCCGGCTCAAAAAGGGCCATGGCCGATTCCAAATCGCATGCATTCATGGCAGTAACAAGTTGCGTGATCGCATCTAATGGGTCGGATATTTCCATTTGTGCTCCTTTCTCATTCTCCCTCCTAAAGAGGCCCCACATTATTCATGGCGGTTCGTGACGAAACCGCCAAGACGCCATGCGAGGTACACGGCGCGAAGGATAATGAGCGCCACGTTTGTGGACGCCGGCGAGTCGGTGAGCCGGCCGTGTCTTGGCATGCGGAGCCGCAAGGGAGGGAGGCATACTTGACGCAGTATGTTGACCGACCGAGCGGTGAGCCTGCCCCGCTTGAATGCGGTGAACGCATCCAAGCCTGTCGCAGCGGCGTATCGGTGGTTGTAGTAGAAGCGTCCATAAGTAATGTGGGCTAGAGTATATCGTTTCATCATGCGCTTCGCACCCGTCTTCTTCACGGTCCCCTTCGACCGCTTCCATCTCGGTGAGTCTCCGTTGAGGTTCACCACGATGGATGGATGAGGCGGCAGTAACTTCATCTCGTCTCTGGTATGGGCACTCATGTCTTGCGACCTTGTTTCCAATCGGCCTCTTCTGCAAATTGCCTATGTACATACTGATCCGATGCAGGTAGTCTTCCACTCGACCCATCTGACGAGCGGTGGTTCAAGGTCGTGCTGGTGGGAGCCTTCGTCTTTGCGTTTTCGCCGAAGTGAGAAAGCGATCATTCGCTGCTTCAGCGGAAGCGCCACTCTTATCGCGCCTCCGCCGGGCAGGAGCGATCGTTTAATTTTGCCTTGTAAAAAGGAGCCTCAAACATGAAGACGGTCCTCGCAGCAACCGATTTCTCCGATGAAGCTCGGCACGCTGCGGATCGCGCCGCCATTGTCGCCAAGGAACAGCATGCGCATCTCAGTCTATTGTATGTGGTGAGCAGTTCGGCCTTGAACGACGTGCGAAAATTGTTCCGGACACCGACCGACGTGGACGTCAAGCTGATCGACGATGCCAGACACATACTGCAGGAAATAGCCGCAGACATCAGACTGAAGACAGGGGTGATGGGGAGTACCGACATCAAGACCGGCCAAGCACAAGTCGAAATCCTGTCGGCCACCGAGTCCGCGGATCTGCTGGTCTTGGGCGCTCAAGGAGGAAACTCCCTGCACGATCTGATCCTCGGCACGACGGCAGAACGCTTGCTCCGTACGTGCAAGCGACCGATGCTGGTGGTGAAGCGCCACCCGAAGACACGATATGAGCGTGTGCTCGTGCCGGTCGACTTCTCTCCTTATTCCGCCTCCGCGCTGACAATGGCGAGCCGGATCGCTCCCAACGCCCGCATCACGATCGTCCACACGTTTCGTGTTCCATTTGAAGGGAGACTCCGTATTATCGGCGCGTCGGAGGACGACATCCGCCTATACCGCGAAGAGGACCAGCGGGCCGCAGAGAAACAGATCCGGGAGCTGATCCATAAATCCCCTGTCGATGCGGATCGGGTTTCGTATGCCGTTGAAGGCGGCGATCCCTCTCCTGTGATTTTGGCCAAAGCAGAGGAGCTCTTGTCCGACCTCATCGTAATCGGCAAACATGGGCAGTCCTGGATCGAAGACCTGTTCCTCGGGAGCACCACACATCATGTCATCGCCCGCTCGGAATGTGACGTGCTCGTTGTCCAAGAACGGGTTTAGCCCGCATTATTCATGAACACTTCTGCTGCAATCACCGATCCGCTGTTCCGACGAGCCTGTGGCCGGCGGGCTCGCCCCTCGGCCCTTCGACGTACTGCACGAGTATGCCTCAGGGCCTCCGGTCTCCGCGCGCAAGACACCGCCGCCTCACCAACTCAGCGGCGTCCACAAACATGGCGCTCATTATTCTTCGCGCCGTGGACCTCACGACGCGGCTTGGCGATTTCGCGACGAACTGTTATGAATAATGCGGTCTAGCGCCGTCGTCTTCCCGCCATGATGTTGCCGATCATCATTCTGCTTCCCTTGCTCGCCGGAACTGCCGCCACATTCCTCCTGCGGCGCCACGGTTTCTCCGCCGCCGCATGGGCCGCCGCCCTGCCGACCGCCGCCAGTTTTGCGATGCTTGCCCATGAAGCATCCGAGATTCTGGCCGGTGAACAGTTCATCGCGAGCTGGCGCTGGCTGCCGGACCTCGGGCTGAACCTGTCTTTCAGGCTCGATGGACTGGGGCTGCTGTTTGGGTTCCTGATTCTCGGCATCGGGTTGCTCGTCATTCTCTACGCTCGCTATTACTTGTCCCCGCACGATCGCATCGGCAGGTTTTATGCGTTGATCATGCTGTTCATGAGTGCGATGCTGGGGATCGTCTTCTCCGAGAATGCTCTCCTGCTCCTGATGTTCTGGGAGCTGACGAGCCTCTCGTCCTTCCTGCTGATCGGCTTTTGGACTCACAGCCCTCTGGCTCGACAGGGCGCGCGCATGGCCTTCGCCGTCACCGGCGGCGGCGGACTCGCCCTGCTTGCCGGGATATTGATCATCGGCAACATCGCCGGGAGTTTCGAATTGTCGGCTTGGTTCGCGGCGCGGGACACGATCCGCAATCATCCTCGGTTCAATGTCGCGCTCGGTTTGGTCCTGCTGGGCGCATTCACGAAATCGGCGCAGTTTCCGTTTCACTTCTGGCTGCCCGCGGCGATGGCCGCGCCGACTCCGGTGTCGGCCTATCTGCATTCCGCCACGATGGTGAAGGCCGGCGTGTTTCTGCTTGCGAGACTCTACCCTTTGCTCGGCGGAAATCTCGTGTTCGAATACGTCACGACCACCGTCGGTCTGACCACGATGGTGTTCGGCGCCTATGTGGCGATGTTCAGACACGATTTGAAAGGACTGCTCGCCTATTCGACCATCAGCCACCTGGGTCTCATTATGTTCCTGCTGGGTCTCGACACGCCGATGTCGTCGCTGGCCGCCGTGTTTCATGTCGGCAACCATGCGACCTTCAAAGCATCGCTGTTCATGGCGGCCGGCATCATCGATCATGAGTGCGGAACCCGCGACATGCGCCGGCTGGGCGGCCTCTGGCGTCAGATGCCGCAGACGGCAATGCTGGCCATCGTCGCGGCATCGGCGATGGCCGGTGTGCCTTTATTCAATGGATTTCTCTCCAAGGAAATGTTCTTCGCCGAGTCGCTCGATCTCCATGACTTGGTCTTGTTGGATGACATCACGCCGTTCGCCGTCACGCTGGGTTCGATGTTCAGTGTCGCCTACTCCGTGCGGTTCATCCACGATGTGTTCTTCGACGAGCCGCATAACCTTCCTCATCAGCCGCACAAACCACCCCGCTACATGAAGGTACCGGCCGAAATCCTGGCGGTCATCTGTATCGCGGTCGGCGTGCTGCCCGGCTACACCGTCGCTCCACTGGTGGACGTGGCGGCGAGAGCGGTGGTGGGGGAAGCCCTGCCGGCCTATCGCATAGCGCTGTGGAACGGGTTCTCAATGCCGCTGGCCATGAGTGCGGTCGCACTCGTCGGCGGCGGGGTTATCTACTGGCTGCTGCGTCATCGCTACGACCTGCACCTGCACGTGCCGGTGCGCTACACGGGACGACTGCTCTTTCAGCACGCATACGACGGCTTGATCATCTTTGCGGCCCGGTTCACGAACCGGCTGCACAACGGCTCGCTCCAGCGTTCCCTTGCGCTTGTCATTGCCACGTTCCTCGGACTTGGGGCATGGCCGTTCATGGAACATGAGCTTGGCACGGGGAACGTGAGGCCCGCGACACCGGCACCGCCGGGCGTCGTCGTATGGGGCGCGGCGATGGCCGGCGCCCTCGGCGCCGTGTGGTTCCATCACACGCGGGTCGTTGCCCTCGTACTGGCCGGTGTCGTCGGGCTTGCCGCATCGATTGCCTTTGCCTATTTCTCGGCTCCCGACCTCTCGTTAACCCAATTGGCCATCGAAGTCGTGACGACCCTGTTGATGCTCATGGCGTTGGCGCTCCTGCCTCACTCGACGCCGCGGGAATCGACGCGC
>JAICUC010000176.1 GCA_025936075.1 Nitrospira sp.
CTCGCAGCCCGCCATCTCCTTTCGGGCCATTGGAGCATAAGGTAGAGGTTCTTCTTATTTCTTATCTCGTCAATCCAAGACGAACGTCACCTTTAGATCTACACGATACAAAGTAACTTTGCCACTTTCGATCACGACATGTTGCTCTTTCACCCAAGCCGACTTGATGCCGTGGACGGTCTTTGAGGCTTTGGCTATTCCTTGGACGATGGCATCTTCAAAACTCGTCGGAGATTCTGAACTGATCTCAATGATTTTAGCAACGGACATGGAACTCCTCCTTTTGGGATGTTGACCATTGAATGTCGATTGATGTGGAGCAAGGCCGACGCCAGGATGCATCGTCCCCGGTGGTTCGGCACATACGCGATATCTCAAAGAAAATCGATAGGGCGGGAATGAAACGATGGGAGTAATGGGGAGTTCTGCTACAAGTCGAGGCGGAGATCTGTGGAAAAAAGGGCGTGCAGATCTCTCGACATTGCGGGCGGAGCGAAAATATGCACAGCTTCGCTTCGTTTACCAAACCAGTTGCTTGCGGGGATTCCGGGTTGCGGGGATTGTGTAAGAAGCCTAGAATAGTTTCCTCTGGTAATGATACCCAACGACAAGAAGAAGCGTCGGGCTAGGATGCAGCGGCTTTCACAGGCTTCTTTTTCCGGAGCCGGACGAGACGCTGCGACCTATCGCCAAGAGGGGGATCTTTTCGCCGAAGCCTTCCGCCGAAGTTCTCATCCGATCGGTATCACGGAACTTGAGACGGGGATCTGTCTAGACATCAATGACGCCTGTTTAGCAACATTAGGCGTTCGCCGGGACGAGGTTATCGGAAAGACGACATTGATGTTGGAAATCTGGCCCGATCCTCATGATCGGGCCAGGCTCATCAGTCGGTTGAAATCCGAGGGGTCGGTCCACAATCTTGACGTATCGATGCGGATGAAGAGCGGTGAATTGCGGCAGTTCCTCATCACCGCGGATCTGATAACCATCAGAGGGAAGCCCTGCCTCCTGGCGATCGGCAATGACATTACCGACCGTAAGAGGGATGAGGAGACGCTGCGTCGGACTCTGGAGCAGCGCGTTCGGAAGAACACAGCGGATCTCGAACAGACCAATGCCGCGATGCGGAACAGTGAGGATCGCTTCCGTTTATTCATCGAGCACGCACCGGCCGCGATTGCGATGTTTGACCGAGACATGCGCTATCTGGCGGCGAGCCGCCGCTGGATGGAGGAATACCGGCTCGCGGGGAATATCCTCGGTCGATCACACTACGATGTGTGCCCCGAGGTATCAGGACGATGGAAGGAAGTCCACCGCCGAGGTCTGGCAGGAGAAGTGCTGGCCGCAGATGAAGATCGGTTCGTACGAGATGACGACACAACGCAGTGGATCACGTGGAATGTCCGTCCTTGGTTCTGCGGCGGTGAAGTAAGCGGAATCGTGATTGCCACGGAAGATGTGACGGCCCGCGTGGAGGCCAAAAATGCACTGCATGAAAGGGAGGAACGATCCGATCAGGTCATTCGGTTGGCCCACTTCGGCATTGTGGATCATGACCACCGCACCGGGAAAGTGTACTGGTCGCCGGTGATGAGAGAAATCTACGGCGTGAGACCTGATGAACCAGCTTCGATGGAAGGATATATTCAGTTGATTCACCCGGAAGACCGGGAAGCGGTCGTCACGGCGATCAAGCAGGCCCACGATCCTTCGGGCGATGATCTGTTCTCGATGGAGCATCGTCTTTTGTATCCTGACGGCGGTGTCCGCTGGGTCAACTTTCGATCATGGACATTGTTCGACAATGATGGATCTGAGCGACGTCCCACTCGAACCTTGGGGGCGATGATCGACATCACGAAACGCAAACAGGCCGAAGAGGCTCTCCGAATGAGCGAGCGCCAATTCGCATCCTTTATGGACAATTTGCACGGCTTTGCGTGGATCAAAGACGCCGAGGGACGCTATCTGTACGTCAACCGGCTCTTTGAAGAATCCGTCCTCAATGGATTGGGATGGAAAGAAAGGACGGCCCGTGACTTGTGGCCTGAGGAGATTGCCGTACAGTATGAGTTGAACGATAGGAAAGTGCGGGAGACAGGATCCCCTCTCCACACAGTCGAGGAATTCGTCCAGAACGGTGAGGTTCGGCACGCGCTCGTGAGCAAGTTTCCCATCGACGATCACAAAGGAACGCCGGTGCTGTTGGGAGGCGTCGCTGTCGACATCACTGAACGCAAACAGGCGGAAGAGGCGCTTCATCGTAACCAGCAGGAATTGCACCAGCAGCAAGTGCAACTGGAAGAGTTGACGTCCAAGCTGCTGACGGCGCAAGAGCGTGAACGGCAGCGAATCGCCCGGGATCTGCATGACGATGTGAGCCAGCGATTGGCTGCCTTGGTCCTGGAAGTGGCGTCGTTGGAACGCCGTCCTTCCACTGTACCCGCTGAATTTACTCAAGCGCTGAGACCGCTTCGTGAACAGTTGGAACACCTTTCCGACGATGTGCATACGCTCGCGTACCGGCTTCATCCCTCGCTGTTGGAGCATGCCGGATTGCGCCCCGCGGTCGAAGACCATGTCCAGCAGGTCTCACGGCGCACGGGCTTACCCGTTCATCTGAAGATTCTTGATGTTCCGAATACGGTGACGCTCGATCAGGCGACCTGTCTCTTCCGCGTCATGCAGGAAAGCGTCCAAAATGTGGTGAAACATGCGCAAGCGACGACGGTGACGGTCCAGCTCCGTGGGTCATCAAAAGGCATCGGCCTGTCCGTTATCGACAATGGGAAGGGATTCGATCCGCAGGACCTGCGTGCCCATCAACAGGGACTGGGATTGAGCAGTATGGAGGAACGGTTGCGACAACTGCACGGGTTCCTTCGGATTCAATCCAGGCCATCCTACGGCACAAAGGTTTGTGCGTGGGTGCCTTGTGAGGTGGAGGTGACATGAAACAGCCACGAATTCTGATGGCCGATGATCATGCCATTGTCCTGGCCGGCCTTCGGAAGCTGGTGGAAACCGAGGGCGAAGTGGTGGGTATGGTAGAAGATGGACGATCATTGGTCGATGCGGCTCAGCAGTTACGCCCCGATATCGTGTTGCTTGACATCTCGATGCCGTTGCTCAACGGATTGGATGCAGCACGCCAGATAAGTAAGCTGGTGCCGGAGAGCAAGATTATCTTCCTGACCATGCATGCCACTCCTACCTATGCGACCGAAGCTTTTAAGGCCGGAGCCTCCGGCTATTTGATAAAACGGTCCGCCGCAGCGGAACTCAAGCAAGCCATCGAAGCGGTCATGCGAGGACAACACTATATGACTCCGCTTATCACGAAAGATGTCTTGGCGGCGACACTCCAATCCCCGGAGGACCAGCTCAGTAAGCCTTTGGTGACCCATCTCACCCAGCGGCAACGAGAAGTGTTGCAGCTCGTTGCCGAAGGAAAAGGCACCAAAGCTATTGCCTCGATTCTGAATATTTCCGTGAAGACGGTGGAATTTCACAAGTTTCGCATTATGGGCGAACTTGATCTCCACTCCACCGCTGAATTAATCAAATACGCGATTGCCGAAGGTCTGGTGAGCGTGTCGTCATAGGCGCATCTCTGCTGTCAGCCGCAGGGACTAAGACACAGTCGTACTTACCAGAGACACAACGTCAGGAAACATGTGCTCATGGTGGACCTTCAGCACTAGTAATCTCATGTTGTCTTTCTAGGGCATTTCCTAGTTCACAAGGTCCATCCTACTCCATTACCATACGTGACAAGTACCCTAGTAAGTTCTGACCTCTTGATGGGGGGAGGCTTATGCAAGTTTCAGTGATGATAGACCGCGTCTATGGTGCCTTAGAGCAGTTTGGCACCACTTGTTCAATGGAAGAAGTGGTCGGGCTCTGTCCGGATCTGACCTGGAACCAAGTGTACCTAGCGATTGACTATTTGAACAAGACCGGAAAAGTCTCTGTGACCTTAGATCCAGATAGGACATACACGGTCAGAGCCTATTCATCAGCCGGTGAGGGGGCTCAATACCCCAGACATGATCACGTTCACAGTACCGTCTAGTCGCTTTACAAATCCCTCTCTTATGCTTCCCGCATTCTGCGCATCGTGATCGTGTAATTTGCTCAACAACATCCTGTCCAAGCCACTTGACGGCATATTGAGTCAGGATAAATTTGGCGGGATCGTAGTTCTCATAGGTGCCAGGGGGCCGGGTTGTTCTCCGATATCAATCTCGCCGGTGTCATTCGTCGCAGCTTTGTCCGGGGAATGGTGTCTATTCAGTCTCATCCTTGAGAGGTGTGCTGTGGTGTTCCACTTCGTTGGGTGACGGGTCCGAACGAAAGGAGTAACCATGGATAGTACCTTCTTAATGTTTGCTGTTGTGATGCTTGTGATCTTTATCGGCGGCATCATCGTGTACAAGAAGAGCTAATCATCGCTCTTTCATCTATTGATCTTGTTAGCCGGCTCGGCAGGTGGTGAGCCACTAAAGAGAAATCATCAAGCGTGCTGAGCTGAGTCTAGGTCTGCCTTCTTGAATGATCCCCTGATCTGATCAGAACCTTCATATTTCTGATAGGTTATCTTCAGCGGGATGCAGGTGAATGAAGTGATGACAAATCCGATAGGCTATTCTTGAATCGCCTTGGCTCGCTTTTGAAGATAGGCATTACGGACTGCGGCATAAAGATCCACCGTGGACTCTTCCACACCTTGAAATTTCTCCAGATTCAGAGAGCGCTCGTTTACCACTTCCACCGCTCGCGCGCCAATCGAGATGGCATATGTGGCCAATCGTTCATCTACATCAATCACTGTCGGAATCGAATCGATGTTATGCATGGTGGGTATCACTAGCCAATAAATCGGATTGAGGGCGATATCTCCGCCAAACCCGACAAGGTCTCGGACCGTGTACGGTCCCAAAAGCGGCACCATGATATAGGGTCCGGGTTTGATTCCATAAAACCCCAGCGTCTGCCCCGTATCTTCTTCCGGTGTCGTGAGATTGAACCGCCGAGCCACATCGAAGAATCCGCCGATCCCAACGGTCGTATTAATGAGAAACCGCCCGGCTTCGATCCCGGCTCCTTTGAATTTGCCCTGAAATATGTTGTTCATGAATCGCGGGGTCACTCGACTATTGTAAAAGATATTGGTGATGCCGACCTGGACGATATTCGGAACGACGGCGTTGTATCCCTTGGCGACCGGCTTCAGCACCCATCGGTCCAGCTGCCGATTGAATTCAAAAAACTTGGTATTGAGTGGTTCCCAGGGATCATACTCCTCGATCGCTTCTTCACCGGGCTTGGCAAACGGATCGAACGGCTCTTCGGAAGAGACTTCGGGAGCCAGTTCGACAGAGGGGGCGGTCTTGTGAGAGACGTCCGCAAGAAGAACCGGTTGAGCATCCTGTTCGATCTGGGAAGTGAGAGGGGTAGTCGCGCCCTTTTGAACGGCACAACCGGAAAGTAAGATCAATGAGATGGTAAGGATTTGTCCATATTCTTTTCCCGTGAAGCAGACCGGCCTACACTCAGCTTTGGTCCTCATTCTTAAGATAACCTCTTGAGATTAATGAAGCGAGTATCGACAATGGGCCCCGCAATGTACCAAAAGTCGAGTCACCCGCCAATCATTTATTTCTGATGTGTTCCCTTGGGAGGAAGGGGGGCTGTTGGGGAGAGGGGCTGAAGGACAGCCGTCTCATATCTATGGCGTCAACGTCGCGTCACTCTTATCCGCGCGGAAGGACAATAGGGTCTATCCAGCGCAATGCCGGAACTGCATGATAGAGACAAAGTCAGTCCATTATTCAGAGGAAGAGCGTATCAAGAGATGGAGCACATGGGCCCGGCATTCCGGAGGATCATGCCGCATTTACAGCCGAGCCGTTCATCGCCCCCATCGTGGAGGCGAGGAAGATGTCAGTCGGAAGGAGGCGCTCGACGAATCGGCCATATTACATGGAAAAGTTCAGGACCAATAAGGATACGCTCGTCGGCGCACCGTTAAACCAGGAATACCTGATTCCTGGACGGCAGGCTACACACTCTTCTTGTAAACGACGATCCCACCGAGCAGGAGTGCGCCCATCACCAATGCGAACAACCACATCATATCCATAACAGCTCCTTTCATGAAGGCCCACGTGAACTTCTGTCATTGAAGTGAGCAACTCTTGTGCTTGATATCGCCCGAAGGAAATTGTCCCGAAAAACTAGACAGAATGGGAAGTTCCGATGCCGACTTGCTTCACGGATCAGGAAAGATGGGGGAAATAACCTCAAGACTGTCTACGTGCGTAGACATTTTGATGCGGAAGCATCGAATAGACGTATATTGATTGAAGGAAAATGGTGCCGTTAGGCCAGACGATCACGTGCATGGGGCGCCGACAAGTCTTGATCGGGGCCGATCGGGACGATACGGGTCGGATTGATATCGTCGTGCGTGATGTAATAATGGCGCTTGATATGGTCAAAATTCACGGTCTCGGCGATACCGTCGGTTTGGTAGAGATCTCTAAGATACCCGAAGAGATGTGGATAATCGACGATTCGTCGGACGTTGCATTTAAAATGTCCGTGGTAGACCGCATCGAACCGAACCAACGTGACAAAAAGGCGCCAGTCGGTTTCCACAAATTCCGGTCCGAATAAGTAACGGTGGGTTGCGAGGCGCGCCTCGAGTTGATCCAGCGCCGTAAACAATCGCCGTACCGCTCGTTCATACGCCTGCTGCGATGTGGCGAATCCTGCTCGATAGACACCGTCGTTCACGTTTTCGTAAATGAACGTGTTGAGCTCGTCGATCTCTTGCCGCAGGCCGTCCGGGTACAAATCGATCGGGTTTTTGGTGAATCGATTGAACTCGCCGTTGAAGATCCTCATCAGATCATCATCCGAGTTGGTGACGATCCGTTTGGTCGCGCCATCCCACAGCACCGGGACCGTCATGCGTCCGATGTAGTTCGGGTCGGTCGCCTTATACGCTTCGCGGAGAAACTGAAAGCCGTTGATCGGATCGAGAGAATGTCCTGAACCTTCGCGAAATGCCCATCCTCGCTCGTCACGAATAGGGTCCACGACCGTCATGCCGATCACATCTTCAAGCTGCTTCAATTTGCGCACGATGATTGTGCGATGGGCCCAGGGACAGGCCCATGACACGTAGAGATGGTACCGGCCGGAGGCGGAGGGATAGCCCGAGCTGCCGTCTGCCGTGACCCATTTCCTGAACGCGTCCGGTTGGCGCATGAACTCGCCGGCCGGCGATTGTTCACTTGGAAATTGGGCTTGAACTTCCATACAGGGGCGCTTCCTTCCAGAATCAGTATCTCATATCCACGATCAATGGTGTGAAAGAGTCTCGGCGC
>JAICUC010000202.1 GCA_025936075.1 Nitrospira sp.
TGTTGGACTGGGAAGCGCCGACCGGAGGATATTTGCTCACAGGTTGTTTGGCGACCGGACGTCTCGCGGGACGTGCGGCGGCCGAGTGGGCTGACGACCATTGCGCTCGGCGTCTGTGAGACGTGTCGCTCTCGATCAGGTGCGGAGGCCCCGCACTACCCGAACAGCCAATTCCAGATTTTAACGAACCAGCCGGTGATTATTCCAATCCACGAGTCGCTCGCCTGAGGCGGATCGACATCCATGGACGGCACCGGTGCTGGTGGTTTGACGGGCGCGAGGTTGGGAGAAGGGGAGACTGTTTGTGCGGTCTGTGTCGGTTCGGCATCCTGGATAGGCGTGACTGAAGAGGTAGGCGCTTCCGAAGTGACGGTCGGAGTGATGATAGGCTTGTCCCTCCCCGAAGCCACCATCACGGGCGCTCGGGCCTCTTCCATTTTCTCCTTGTACTGAGCCACCTTGGCCTGCAAGGAAATGCTCTCCTTCCGAATATCCACTATCTTGCGCGCGAGGTGCCAACTTTGGTTCATCAAGGTTGCCACCTGTGTTTTGAGCGATGCGAGAGTGTCCTCCGCTCTCTGTCTCAGGATCGGCAACTGTTCTTCTTCCCGCTGAATGGCGGCCCTCAGTTCGGACATGGCGGCATCTTCACGACGGTTCGAAGCCTGCAATCCCGCGACTTCCCGATCCAGTTCCCTGACCTCCTCTCGTATCGCTTCCAAGGCTTGGGTCTGTTCCACCGTCTCCGCCTTGACCCTCTCATACGTACGCCGGCTGACACAGCCGATCTCCAAGAGCAAGACCATAGCCAGCGCACAGAGGACAACCCGTTGGGCCACCAGAGACATTGTGCCGATAGGATGTGTCATAGGCGTTGCCTCATACGTTAACCACACCGAAACCCTTGTGCCATGGCTAGCAGTCGGCCAGTGAGTCGCTGCGCGTAAGATGTACACAGATGATGGGTGTCAGTCAACCCTCCAACCTCTCCTTATTGGAAACGTGGATAACCGGCCGGAATTTGCGTACTATGAGGCCATCATGTCGTCCGACGCCGCTACATTCATTCGGCTCCCACCGGAGTGCGAGACTGCTCTCTTGGAACGGTTTCTCAAAGCCGAAGCCATGGCGCTGTGGACGGTACGATCGGCGCGATTACAAGGCGTTCCTCCGAATGTCTATGCCTTTCTTCGAAAACACGAGGAAGATGAAGAGCAACATTTGGCACAATTTGAGACCATGATCGGCCGTCAGCCTCGCGAACTGGAACGGTTTCCGTCCGTGCCAAGACAATGGCCTGCGCTGGCCGTCCAGCTCTATGGGTATGAGTCACTGGGACTCGAATTCGCGACGCTGCTCGTTGCATTACGACCGGACTTGGTTTCGATCCGCGAGGACGAACTGGTCCATGTGGAATTCTTTGAGCGCGAGATCCGCCGCATTCTCAGAAGCGAGACCGTCGATGCCGAACAGGTCAGGATCTCCTCGCTTGCGTGGTGGCGGAAATTGCCGCGAACGGTCGATCGCTACCTCAACGCGGCGGCGTTCGATCCGTTCCGCACCGTGCTGGCAGGCAAGATTCTTTCTGCAATCGGACGGCGCTTCACCACAACGGGACTGTTACAGGACCGATGAAGTCAATCAGGCTTGGGCAGGGACGAGGCCGGTGACGGCACCCATCTTGCGATATTTCCGATCCCGTTCAGCGATGAGTTGTTCGACGGGCAAATCGAGCAGATCGAACAGTTGGTTGGTCAGCGCCTTTCCGACCAGCCCACAAACGGCTCGGGGCTCGCGATGAGCACCTCCCAACGGTTCGGACACAATCGTGTCGATCACACCGAGATCGAGAAGATCGTGTGCGGTCATTTTCAATGCTGAGGCGGCATCGGGAACCTTTTCCGGGCTGTCCCAAAGAATGGCGGCACAGCCTTCAGGCGAAATGACCGAATAGACCGAATGTTCGAGCATCAGAACGCGGTCGGCGACACCGAGGGCTAAGGCGCCTCCGCTCCCTCCTTCACCGATAACCACGGAAATAATCGGCACGGTCAATCGGGACATGACAAACAGATTGCGGGCGATGGCCTCCGCTTGGCCTCGCTCCTCGGCACCGATGCCGGGATAGGCACCCGGCGTATCAATAAAGGTAATGATCGGGCGATTGAACTTTTCCGCCATCTTCATGAGGCGGAGCGCTTTCCGGTACCCTTCAGGGTTGGGCATGCCGAAGTTCCGTTGCATGCGTTCTTTCAGAGTTTTGCCTTTTTGATGACCGATAATCATCACAGGGCGGTCGTTGAATCGGGCACATCCTCCCACGATGGCCCGATCATCTCCAAACACACGATCGCCATGAAGCTCGAGAAAGTCACGCGTCAACTCAGTGATATAGTCTAATGTGCTTGGACGTTGCGGATGACGCGCCAACTGCGTTCGTTGCCAGGGGGTCAGATTTTTGTAGAGTTCGTGTTCTGTTTGCGCAAGCTTCGCGCGAAGCTTGCGAATGTCGCTTTGGACGGACGCTTTACCATTGGTGATCGTCGCAGAAAGCTTCTCGATCTTCTCTTCGATTTCTCGGATCGGCTTTTCAAATTCGAGGTAATCGCGCATAGCCTTCTTCAATTCCGTACAACGATCAGCCACAGCACAACATGAGCCCCTAAGATAGCAAAGAGAGGGCCCCTTTGCCTAGCACTTCCTCAACATCCGACATAAAAAGGTCGCTGGCGCAGACGGTGAGATGAGGAAGGGGAGCCGTCTCAGCTTCCAAGGCGCCGTCGGTTCGAAACGACATCGAGATCGAGGTACTGCCGGGATGCCGCCGAAAGACATCAAGCAACCGAGGCAACTGCTCACGGACCTCCGGACGATCACTGAGGCGGATACGGATACGTTTGATGGACTGCGCCTGAACCTCGGCCAATGGTTCGATCTTACTGCCGCGAATTTTTGTGCCCTTGTCACCTCGATCGATGGTGCCGGTGATGCGGACGATCCGCTCCGGAGCGATCAGCTCACCGGCAGTCCTGAACAAATCGGGGAAGACGATGACTTCAGTGGTCCCTTGCAGATCTTCCACCGTAAGATAGGCCATCCGATCGCCCTTCTTCGTCAGCATCGATTTGACCGTGGCAATAATGCCGCAGATTTTTACCTCGCCGCCGTCGGAGCATTCTTTCAATCCCACTGTCGTGGTGGTCGACAAGGCACTCAGCGTCGCTTCGTAGCGGGCAAGGGGATGGGCGGAAATATAGAACCCGGTCAGTTCCCGTTCGTACTTCAATCGTTGCGCTTGATCCCATTCCGCAAGCGAAGGCAACGGAGGTATCGGCAAGGCCGCCGAAGTCGTGTGCCCATTCTGCTCCTCTCCGAAAATGCTGGTTTGCCCCAGCTCACGCTCCCGCTGAGCCGCCGCCCCTTCTTCTACGGCTTGATCGAGTACCGCCATCAGTTGTGCGCGCTTGGCACCGGTCGAATCGAAGGCGCCGGCCTTAATCAACCCTTCCAACATCCGCTTGTTGACTTTGTGGAGATCGACCCGCCGGCAGAAGTCAAAGAACGATCCGAAGAGACCGTCTTGAGTCCGCACTTCCAAGACCGACTCCACGGCACCCTCGCCCACATTCTTAATGGCCGCCAAACCGAACCTGATTGCCCCACCGGCCACTGCGAATTGTTTTTGGCTGGCGTTCACATCTGGCCCCAGGACTTTGATGCCCAGGTCCCGACATTCCGTGAAATAGCCGACCAGCTTGTCTTGATTACCCATGTCGGTCGTCATGAGGGCCGCCATAAATTCGGTCGGGTAGTGGGCTTTCAAGTAGGCCGTCTGATAACAGACGACGGCATAAGCGGCAGCGTGCGACTTATTAAAACCGTATCCGGCGAATTTCTGGATCAACTCGTAGAGCTTCTCGGCTTTCTTCTCGGGAATCTTCTTCTGCTTCGCGCCATCGAGGAACTTGGCACGCAACTTTTCCATCTCTTCCGGCTTCTTTTTGCCCATCGCACGCCGGAGAATATCGGCTTGGCCCAACGAAAACCCGGCCATCTTGTTGGCGATTGCCATGACCTGTTCCTGATAGACGATCACGCCATAGGTATCCTTCAGGAGCGGCTCCAGTTCCGGCAACTCATAGGAGATGGGCACCTTGCCTTGCTTTCGCTTGATGAAATCAGGAATGAGATCCATCGGTCCGGGGCGATAGAGCGCGATGATGGCGATGATATCTTCGAATCGGTCGGGTTTCAGTCCGGTGAGCAGATCGCGCATACCGGAGCTTTCCAGCTGGAACAGTCCGGTTGTTTTTCCGGAGCTCAACAGGGCAAAGGTGGCTGGATCATCGAACGGCACCTGATCGATTACAAGCGGCGGCGCCTCGGGATGCGTTTCGTTGATGAGCGTCTCGGCTCGCCGGATCATTGTGAGGGTCTTGAGGCCCAGGAAGTCGAATTTCACCAACCCGATTTTCTCGACGTCTCCCATCGAATACTGGGTCACGATTTCGTCATTGGCGCCCTTGTAAAGCGGCACGTGCTCGGTGAGCGGTCCTTCCGAGATCACGACGCCCGCCGCATGGGTCGAAGCATGTCGGGCCAGACCCTCGAGGGATTGCGCATTGGCCATGAGCTCTTTGACTTTCGGATCGGTCTCCACCAGCTCGCGCAAGCGCGGCTCCGTCTCCATAGCCTGCTGCAAGGTGATGTTCAATTGAGTGGGGACCAGCTTCGCAACTTTATCGGCGTCGGCGTAGGACAGTTCCAACACGCGTCCCACGTCCCGGATCGCCGCTTTGGCCCCGAGAGTGCCAAACGTAATGATCTGAGCGACATGGTCGGTGCCATACTTATCCACCACGTAGTTGATCACCTCTCCACGGCGATCCATGCAGAAATCCATATCGATATCGGGAAGAGAGACGCGCTCGGGATTCAAAAAGCGCTCGAACAAGAGCGTATAGACGAGTGGATCGAGGTCGGTAATGCGAAGGGCATACGCGACCAGGCTGCCGGCGGCGGAACCTCGGCCGGGCCCGACCGGGATCCCCTTCGATCGAGCGAAACGGATGATGTCCCAGACGATGAGGAAGTAGCCTGCAAATCCCATCGAACAGATCACCATCAGCTCTTCTCGAAGGCGCTGATCGTAGACAGCGGAAGCAACCCGGCTGGGCCTTTCTTTGAGTCGTTCCTTCAGGCCCGCCAGTGCGAGATGTTCCAAATAAGACTCACGATCCTTGAACCCATCCGGGACGCGATACTGTGGAAGATAGGTCTTGTTCAGCGGGAGATCGAGGTCGCAATGGTCGGCAATGCGGCACGTATTCGTCACGGCACCCGGAAACTCTGCAAACGCCGGGGCGATTTCTTCGGTTGATTTGACGTACAGTTGATCCGTGTCGAACTTCATCCGGTTTGGGTCGCTGACCGTCTTTCCCGTCTGCAGGCACAGCATCAGTTCATGCGGCCGCGCGTCTTCCTTCTTCAAGTAATGACAGTCATTGGTGCCGGCCAGTGGAATCCCGAGCTTCTTGTGAATGTCCATCAACCCCGCATTGGCGACCCGCTGATGATCAAGTCCGTTCGCCTGCACCTCGAGATAGAAGTGATCCTCCCCAAAGATTTCTTGAAATTCGCCGGCCACCGCCATCGCGCCTTCCATATCTTTCTGGCCGATCAGATAGGGAATTTCACCGCTCAGGCAGCCGGAAAGAGCAATAATACCCTCGTGATGCAACTTTAAGAGTTCCTTGTCGATTCGAGGTTTATAATAGAATCCTTCAAGATACCCTTTACTGACGAGCTTGATGAGATTCTGATAGCCGGCAAGATTTCTCGCGAGGAGTATCAGGTGATAGTAATCGTTATGCGCGAGGCCGCTGTCTTTTTTGGCATGTCGGCTGCCGAGTGCCATGTAGGCCTCACAGCCGATGATCGGTTTGATGCCTGCTTCTTTGGCTTTGCGATAGAACTCGACCGCGCCGAACATGTTGCCATGATCCGTCATTGCGACAGCCGGCTGATTGAACGACTTGATCTGCCGGACCAGCGGCTCAATCTGATTCGCGCCGTCGAGGAGACTGAATTGGGTGTGGAGATGCAGGTGCACGAAGGACGAGGCCATGGCGGAGGATTCTATGGAGATGGGGAGGGGAAGTCAAACGTTGGAGAGTGCGGTATAGCGAGGAGGAGGCGCTTGAAGGAGTCGACGAATCGGTTGAGAATATGCCTCCGGTCCTCACTCGTGGCGGCAAAGTTGAATGCGTAGATGAATCAGCTGAAAGCACTTGATCAAGAAGAGAGAGATTCTTGACGCATATGAGTTCGGGAAGCTGAGGCGCGTTCCTGAGGTTAAGAAAGAGATTGCGCGTCACAAGGGCTATGCGCAGCCACATTTAAGAAAGACGCGCAAATCGATATTCGCATTTCTTCAAAGATCTGAAGGAACTTCAGAAGCTGGCTCGGAGCGAAGGGTTGCCGTACCAAACACTCATCTCAAGCGTTCTTCGCAAGTATGCGGAACGGCGGTTGACAATGCGTTCCAGCCGCTGAACGCTGGCGTTATGCCGGTCTGCATAACGTGCCAACGCTGCGTTGTGAATAATAGAAGTGACAAGTTCATGAACCAACACAAGAACCGCCCGGGAGTTGGCACGAGGTATCTGTGTACGATACCAGTCAGTATCCTCAATGGTTAGGGAGCACCTTTGAACGCTGAGCGACGCACGGAGCATGCCAGAAGGTTTACCGCCAGGTGCCATTCATCTTGGAA
>JAICUC010000363.1 GCA_025936075.1 Nitrospira sp.
GAGCAACGCGGCGGTCATCAAATGCACAAATGAACGGAATGCGGCGGTTCGAGCCATCAGAAACTTTTCCCGTCTCTGAATAATGCGTGCCGTATCTTACCGAAGGGGCAACCGGACGAAAAGAGGCAGGCACATCCTGTCGCCGTCGCTTGAATGTCGTTCCCTTGGATGATGAAATGACTGTGGAGGCAACCGATGCGATTGGTTCCAGTCCATTCCTCCGGAGTTCGAGCGGTCGGCTATGAGGAAGAGCGAAGGGTCCTGTATGTACAGTTTATCGATGGAGACCTCTATGAATACGATGAGGTTCCGGCGAGTGAGGTGATTGATTTATTCCAGGCGAAATCCATCGGTCGGTTTGTGAACAAGCGAATCAAACCACTGTACAGGTATCGAAAACTCAAAGCTGCGTCATGATGGTCACCCGCAGGCTGCGACGTAGGGCTGCACTATTTTGGCGTGAGACACAGTCATGGCCATTCTGACGGCGAGGTATACATTATAAGCTTCAGCGAATGTCGGGACTTTCTGGATCTGCTTATCACGGGACTGGCGATGTGTGCGCATCGTGCCTACTTCTTGTGATGGCGTCATCGCACTGATACGCGATGGAGCAGATTCCGCATGCATGTGACTCCCGACCGGAGAGATGACTACGTGGTTCGGCTACGAGACCACCTGACAGACCGGCCCATACGGTTTCAAACTCGCATCATAGGTCAGTAAGCACAGGTGTTCGACATGGGCTTGGGCCAAGAGGATTCGGTCAAAGGGGTCCCGATGATGAAGCGGCAACCGCTCCAGCGCGAGGGTGTGGAGCACGGATACCGGCAATTCCTGAAACCCACTGTCCGCTATCTTGGCGGCGAGCTCGGTGGGGTCTGCCGCGAGCTTCTTCAGCTGAATTTTAATGACGACCTCCCAAAGCGAGGCGGCACTGATATAGACCACAGGCGTGGTCTCGATCTGGTGATAGATCGCTTTCGAAAGCTGTGGGGCCTGAATCACAAACCACAAAAACACATGGGTATCCAACAGGAGATTCATAGCCGACCTTCAAACGTGCCCACGAGGTCTGGAGGTAACGGCGCATCAAAATCATCCGCGATCGTCACCCGTCCTTTCAACAATCCGGGGCGGCGAATAGGAATGGGTGTCTCGACGGGCCCGAGTTGCGCCACCGGCGTCCCATCTTTGCAAATCGTAATCCGCTGCCCCTTCGCGACCGCAGCAAGGAGCTTGGAAAAATGCGTCTTTGCCTCATGGACATTCACGGCCTTTGTCGTGCCTTTCATCTACTCCCTCTCTCCCCATGTGGACTAACGTTAGTCTACGTCGAATCTTTATGGAAATCAACGTTCTCGTGCAGCGAGGTTGGCGGACACGGTCCATGCGGCTCATCGTCACGCTGGTTGGAAATACTTGCCCGATCCGGCTAGGAGGGCAGCGATGCCCTGCACCATACTCCAAACAGAATTCGTAGACTAGATGAATGGAATCGATGATGGCCGGAGATTTCAGATTGACGGCATTCCGCCCAGCGTGTTCATTGAGAGGATCGATGGAAGATGGATTGAAGCGGCGTCCAAAACATCGGCAACCGTGAGGAAGGACCCGCCGAGAAAATATCGGCACGAGGGAGCGTCAGCCCCCTCGCTCACTCTCGATCAAAACAGGACGCGAGGGGCTGAGCCGGTGCGAAAAATCCGGTAGGACCATGCTCGATTGTTGCAGTTCGTCGACCACCGGATGGGAGCCCATGTCGATCGAGCCCTTGAAGAATGCGCCTTCTTCCATGGAAAACGACGGGGAGGAAACATCGCCGAGCAGGACCGCCGGCTTGAGCAACTGGATCTTGCCGCTGGCAGTCACGTTTCCATGAATCTTCCCTCTGCTGACAATAGTTTCGGCAATAATCGAGCCCCGGACGACCGCATTTTCGCCGATGACCAACATTCCTTTGGCGTGGATTTCTCCTTCAAAGGCACTATCGAGTTGGACGGTGCTGTGAAAGTGGACGATGCCTTTAAATGTGACGTCTTTCCCTAAAACGGTAAAGTTCCCGTTCTCCGGCTCCATGTCGCCTCGCTTTTTGTCCCACATGATGATCCTCTTTCGGAGTGGTTTTCAAAAAAATAAAGGCTCACCATACAGCAGTCGGCAGCAAGAATCAAAGGCTGTTTTTTGGAATGTGGCTTGATGAGAGAGGAAAACTACTTCTTGTTGGTCGAGGGGGTATCCTGAGGTTGCGTCTTTGCCGAACTGTTTCCTGCGATGGATTTGACGGTCTTACCGATCGCCGGTGCGATTTTCGGAATTTCTTTTTCGATGTTCTGCGCGGCACTCCGTAATCCGCGTGCAAGGTCTTCTACGGTCAGGCCTTTGTGACTATCCGCTTGCTCGGTTGTGGAAGCCGCGCACAAGTTTCCCGCTATCAGAAGGAAATTGAGCACTCCAGCGATGCATCCGGTTGTCCATCGTCGGTACATGTGGAAACTATAGCATACAGGCTGCGGTTCCTGTACGGATGGAGTATTCAATTGGGATCGCGTATGATCCCCACCGTTCCACAACCGGCACGTATGGGGAGCGGACATGATGGAGATCGTGGCATCATCTCGATGGTTGATATGTATCGGATGTATCTGTGCCGGACTCGGCGTGGCGGCCGGCGCGTTCGGAGCTCATATGCTCAAAGACATCCTGGATCAGCCCATGTTGACAGTCTACGACACGGCGACCCGCTATCA
Source organism: Nitrospira sp. (assembly GCA_025936075.1). Classification (GTDB taxonomy): domain Bacteria; phylum Nitrospirota; class Nitrospiria; order Nitrospirales; family Nitrospiraceae; genus Nitrospira_D. Next base: position 2,751 of record JAICUC010000363.1, read on the forward strand.
GATGTATCATGCCTTCGGTATGGTCCTGAGCGGCTTTGCCGTCCGCATCGGCCGCGATGCGGGAACGGCCAAGGCCGGATGGATGTTTTTGGCGGGAATCTTTTTATTCTCGGGTAGTCTCTATGGGGTTTCGTTATTGGGAGTGCGCTGGCTTGGGGCGGTGACGCCGGTGGGCGGAGCGCTGTTCATTGTCGGCTGGGGTCTGTTGGCTTGGCGCACATGGCGCTGGGAAAAATGTTGAAAAAAACCGAGCAGAATATTCAAAAAAGCCTTCCAGCTGGAGGACTTTTTCAACATTCTGCTTAAGGTCGGCAGGGGGCCGTACGTTTGCCGCTAATCGATCCCCATCCTCCCAGGCTGTTCGAAAAGGACCCTTCGATTTTCGTATTGTCTTTCGTGAACAGTAAACTGTCTTCTTGGATCTGCCCCTTGTGCTCCCATCGCAGGTAGATGCTGTCGCCGAGAATGATCATTTCCGAGGGGACGGGACTATTGGCCGGTACCTGTCCTTCAGGATGGAAGACGAGCGTGTTTTTTTGGTCTTCGTGGTGTTGGTGATTATGAATGGTCCATTGCCAGGCTCCGCATAGACGAGCCCGGCCTTTCGCCTGCCGGACACGATCCTTCCAGCCATAGATATTCCACCAATTGGCGGTCGCCCGCTGACTGGCTTCAAATATCGTACGCTCGGCCGCCAACAGCAGGTCGGTGTTGTGCGGATCGGAGGGC
>JAICUC010000198.1 GCA_025936075.1 Nitrospira sp.
GCCAAAAGTCATCGATGCGTTCTACTAATGGTAAAGTATTTCTCCAGGTCAACCGGTTTCGTAACATACGCGTTGGCATGATTGTCATAGCTCTTCAGTACGTCGCCTTCCGCATATGAGCTGGTCAAGATGATCACAGGAATGGTTCTGAGCGCCGGATCTTGCTTGATTTGCGCCAAGACCTCCAATCCTGGCAGGTTGAGATCCAAGAGCACCAGATCCGGGTGAGGGCTTTCATTATACAGCTGTTCTTTTCGGAGAAACTGCAGCACAGCCATGCCATCGTGCGTCATGTGTAAGCGATTGGGAACTTTCGCTTCTAATAGTGCCTCGTGGTGATATGACATGAACAAGCGCTTTCTGCCGTTACAGAGTAACTTATCGATTTTCATTTATCCTCCGGTTCATGCTGCTATGGAGCATTCGGCCGACGGACCGCTCAGTGTAAAAAAGAAGGTCGTACCAACTCCCGGCGTCGATTCCGCCCAAATCCTGCCGCCATGGCGCTCGACGATTTTCTTGACAATCGCCAATCCCATGCCGTTGCCTGGATATTCAGACCGTGTGTGCAACCTTTGGAAGATGGCGAACACTCGTTCGCTATACTGTTGGTCGAAGCCGATCCCATTGTCTTGAACGGCGAACCGCCACTGCGGTGCGCCTTTATCCCGGGACATGTTGCAAGCCGAGATGCGGATGACCGGCGACCGTTCGCTGCGAAATTTAAGAGCATTGCCGATCAGATTTTGAAACACCTGAATGAGTTGAGCCGGATCGGCCCACACGGTGGGCAGCGAGTCGCAGTGAATGATTGCATCCGCTTCCGTAATGGCGATTTGCAAGTTGGCGACCGCCGCCCGCACACCTTTCGTTGCCTCCGTGTCGGTAGAGGCCGCACCTTGCTTGCCGGCCCGTGAATACATCAGCAGATCGTCGATCAAGTCCTTCATGCGCGTGGCCCCGTCGACGGCAAACTGAATGAACTCGTCGGCATCCCGATCGAGCTTTCCCTTGTACCGGCGCGCCAAGAGCCCGCAATAGCTCGACACCATCCGCAACGGCTCTTGCAGATCGTGCGACGCCACATAGGCGAACTGTTCCAGCTCGTGGTTGGAACGGCTCAGTTCCGCCGTCTGTCGCTCAAGCTGCTGCTCAGCCTGCTTCCGCTCCGTGATATCCACCACGGTTGCCAGGACGAATACATCATCCTCGGTCCGAATGGGGTTGAGTCCAACCTCGACCAGAAATTCGGTGTTGTCTTTTCGCAATCCGAACAATTCACGCCCAACCCCCATTGATCGGACGCTGGGATCATGACCGAAAGTCTTCCGCATCTCGGGATGGACATTTCGGAACCGACCCGGAATCAACTGCTCAACCGGACACCCGATCAACTCGCTCCGCGAATACCCAAACAGCGCCTCAATTTGGGCATTGATTAAGGTAACCCGTCCTTCAGAATTGACCATCAGCATGCCACAAGGCGCCGATTCCACCACGAGCCGGAATTGTTCTTCTTTTTCTTTATCTTCTGTAACATCCGTCAGAGTCCCGACAAATCCCATCACTGCTCCGTTCTCGTCAGACACAGGAGACGCCTGCCCTAACACCCATATCACATTGCCGTCAGGATGTACGAACCGGTGCTCCGATCTGAAAGGTTGGCCGGTTTCGGCGGTATGTGCCCATGCCGCAAGAACCCTATCCTGATCATCCGGATGGAGAGCGTGCCCCCATCCCGTTCGTACTTCCTCCTGTGAGGTCACGCCGATTATCTCAATGAAACGTTCATTGGCATACTTAATGAGACCGTCCCTATCGCAGTGGAATATGCCGACGGGAGAGACCTCTGCCAATGTCTTGAAGTGTGCCTTGTTTTCTCGCAGAACTTCTATTGATCTCCTACGCTCGACGGTTTCCACGGCCAATTCCGTGGTGCGTTTTTCGATCAGTGCTTCCAAGTCGTCTGACGCGCGGCGCAACTCAGCTTCCATCCGAAGCCGTTGTGCGATCTCCGATCGCAATTCTTCATTGACCTTCTCCAATTGAGCAGGACTCGGCCATGCGAGAGCTTGCGGCACCAGTTTCACCAAGAGGATCGCCGTGACAATGGACAAGCCCGCCGTCGCAACTTTCGTCAATCCCTCAATGAAATAAGCAGGTTGCCACAGAGTCCATATGGACATCAGATGGGTGGTCCCACACGCAAAAATAAACGCACTAAATAGATGAAGCATCCAACCAAAAGTCAAATCATTGCGCTTCTTCACAAAGTAGGCGAGTGTGAACGGGATAGAGTAATAAGCAAGGACGATCACACTGTCGGCAATGGCATGTAGCCAGATCAGGCCAGACTCCCAAAGGAGACACTGGCCGTGCGGAAGAAATGCGGAAGGGATGGACCAAGGCAGAAAATCGTTCATTCATCACCCTATGTTCAGGCAGCGGCGTCGACCCGTTCCGAAACATGCCCGCGCAACGTGAAAAAGAAGGTCGTACCTGTCCCCGGAGTTGACTCGACCCAGATAGTGCCTCCATGTCTTTCAATGATTTTTTTCGTAATCGCCAGCCCGATGCCGTTCCCCTCGTATTCCTCCCGCGTGTGCAGACGTTGAAAAATCACGAACACGCGTCTCTGGAATTGTGATTCGAAGCCGATCCCATTGTCCTGTATCGAGAACATCCACTGAATAGGGGCCTGTCGCTCATTCGAATGGCGAGCCGACACATGAATCACAGGACGGCGGCTGCCGCGGAACTTCAGCGCATTGCTGATCAGATTCTGAAATACCTGAGTCAGTTGTACCGGATCGGCTATCACCCGCGGCAGCGCTGCATAAATAATCGACGCTCCCGTTTCCTTGATGGCTATTTCCAGATTGGCCAAGGCCGACCGCACGCTCTCTCCCGCATCGACCATAACCAAAGGCTTCTCCTGTCGGCCGACCCGCGAATATGCCAGCAGATCGTCGATCAAGTCCTTCATGCGCGTGGCGCCGTCGACGGCAAACTGGATGAACTCGTCGGCGTCCCGATCGAGCTTTCCCTTGTACCGGCGCGCCAAGAGTCCGCAATAGCTCGACACCATCCGCAACGGCTCTTGCAGATCGTGCGACGCCACATAGGCAAACTGTTCCAACTCACGGTTGGAACGGCTCAATTCCGCCGTCTGTTGCTCAAGCTGCCGTTCGGCCTGCTTCCGCTCTGTGATATCCACCACGGTTGCCAGAATCTGTTTTGCTGAGTTGAGCTCGATGTGACTGAAACCCACTTCAATAGGAAATTCTGTCCCATCCTTACGCAGCCCAAACAGGGCTCTCCCATGCCGAACGCTTATTAGTGGGAAGGAGGCGTGGATATGTAACTCCTCTATGCCCGGCAGTGTAGTCCGAAATCGCTCAGGCAAGAGGGTATGGCTAGGGCTTCCGACCAGCTCATTGCGGTCGTACCCAAATAACACTTCAAGTTGATGGTTGACCATCGAGATCGTGCCATCGGATCCGACCATCAGCATGCCGCATGGCGCCGATTCCACAACAAATCTGAACCGAACATTCTCTTCTGCCTCCAGTGCGCGCTCGGTTTGCCGAATTAATCCCTGTTCGAAATCCGTTTTTGCGCTGTATGCCACAATGCCATAGGAGAAAAGCCTCACGCCATGCCACCACCACCACATGGGATCCCATAAGGTGGACCAGGTAAAGCAGATTTCCGACATGCCGATGGATACATAGCAGGACGCCTGCCTCATCGGCTCCCAGTGTGACGAATGTTTCAGGTGGCGAAGGAACCAAACGGCGCTTCCCAAAAACGCGACCCCTCCGCTGACGGTAAAGAATGTTGTAACCCATGTCATATCTTTCTGATCGATCATGTGTGGGACCAGCTGGGGGTTCCTGAAAAACACAATTCCGAGGAGAGGATAGGACGAAATGCAGATGATCAATGCCCATCCGACTGGAACCTTGCGATGAGCCGGACTAGGTATCCACACGAGCATCGCCATCGCGCCGCCAATAAACGTCGCACAGCTTCTGAACCAGATCGATAGGTCGCCTGGAGCGACAAGCGCGTGTAACCCGTAGAGGATACCCATATTCAGGAATGCTAACCCAACCCAGACTCGGTGGGATTCATGCGGATTCGCCAGATAAGTCGTGAGGGAATGCCAGGCGACGACAATCGCCAGAAATGAGCCCAACGCTTCCAACGCGGCATGCACAAAGGGAAATGCCAATTCAGAAGCAGGGATGGTCGTCGAAATACACAAGGAGGCAATCAGTACGATTCCTGCCAAGAAGCCAATCATCAAGGGCCTGTTGTCGATGCTCAAAAACCGAGACATAGATCTTCACCCATGAAGACCGTCTATTGGCACGTGGTTTGGCTTACAAGGAATGGCTTAGTGTTACAATCGCAATGCAGCCGCGTGACCGATAGGACCGTCCTGTAGTGCCTCGTCAACTCGTTTCAATAGGATATCCGCGGTAAACGGTTTCATAAGGAACGGTTTTTCACCTTCCATGAATTGGGGTTTGACGGTCGACATCGGCAATGCACACAAGTGCGGGTACAGCTCGGCCATTTGGACCATCAATTCGTGACCGCTCAAGCCCGGCATGACCTCATCCACAATGAGCAAATCGACTCCATCCTTGTGCTCTTCACTCATTCGGAGCGCTTGGGCTCCATCCGATGCCTCCAGGACGTGATAGCCGTTCGCCTCGAGCAGCTCACGGATCAAACTTCGCACGGTATCCTCATCGTCGACGACCAATACGGTTTCAGAGCCGGAGCGAAGCGGCGACTCGGTCGTGTGATTGAATGCCAATAGATCTTGGGCGATATGCGCAACCGGAAACACAAGTGTGTACTCGCTCACCTCCGTTTCGTTTTGGGAGACGAAACAATGTCCCTGATGCTCTGTGACAATCCTCAAGACCGCCGCCATGCCGAACCGCTCTTCATCTTCGCCGACGGCCTCATTTTCCGGCAAAACCAAACATTGCGGGACAGAACTCATCGGCGTGGGATATTCCGGAGAAAGCGCGCGAATTACTACGGCGAGAAAAGGGCCCCGGCGGGCCAGCCCCATTGCGTCTGAATCTTTGCCATTGACATTCCAGATCCGTGTCTCGATCTGCAGCTGCACATCTGCCCCGCGTCCCCGAATGATATTCATCGCCAGGATGAGCAGCGCCTGCTCCAATTCTCCGTGGTTGCCCTTGACACGTCCCAGGAACGGATTCGAAACAATCGTCACTTCGCGGCGTATTCCGATGACCAGCCTGATCATGCGCTCCATGTCCGCCAACAGCAGATTCATGTCCAGGAGCTCCGAGTCCTTCGTCGTCGTCCTTCCAAGCGCGAGCAAGTGCTGCGTGATTGCCGTAGCCCGTTGACCGGCTTTTCGAATCTGCAGCATACGGCTATGTGCGCGTGTGTCCGCCGGTAGATCATGTACGACGAGATCAGCAAATCCGTTGATAGCGGTAATAAGATTGTTGAAGTCATGCGCGACCCCGCAGGCCAAGTTGCCCATCGCGGCGAATTGTTCCGCCCGCCTCAATTGCTGATCGGCCTTGCTGAACTTCTCCTCCATCGCATGCTGTTCCGTGATGTCGAATAACACACCGTCTCGATTCGGCAATGCCCCACGCGCTGGTCCGACACCCTGCCCTCGGTCGAAAATCCAACGGATCTGGCCGTCTTTTCGTCGAATCCTGTACTCGATTGAATACGGCTGTTTGCGGGTCACGGCTCCCAGCACCATGCACATCGTCCGTTCCCGATCCTCCGGATGAATCAAGTCCGAGTAGCCGGCCGAAGTCTTCGCCATGAATTCATTGATGGAGTATCCGGTCAACCTCTCGAACGGAAGGCTCGCAAACAACAGCGCCCCACGCTTATCGCTTTGACAGCGATACACCACGCCGGGGATATTTGCGACCAGCGATCGGTAGCGTGCATCGGACGCTTTCCGTTCAATCGAGTATTGGATCACTCGTATGAGAGCATCTGAATTCATGGTTCCCTTTAACAAATAATCCTGAGCACCGTGCTTGAGCGCCTCAAGTGCCTGTGCCTTGTCGTTTAAACCGGTCAGAACAATAATCGGAGCTTCTTTTGACAGGGGTTGCAACCGTTGAAGCCCTTCGAGTTTATTGCTGTCCGGTAACGAGAGATCGAGTAGCACCACATCGAAGGATTGGTCTGTCAGCGCTTCGATGGCCTGATTGAGGCGACCGACACAGGTTACATGCACCTCGAATTCTGGAGATTCGGAGAGCATTTCCTGAGCAAGTCTCGCGTCGCCGAAGTTGTCTTCCACGAGCAGCACTCGTTTCATGATGACCTCCCTTGTGGTTCTTTCGACGTACTGGCGGATCTCTGCAGATTGTCGAACATCGACAATTATAGGTTGATATACTTAGTGATCCACGGATCAAGCTTATTCGACAAGCGCTTCAAGAAGAACGGAATCGAATTGACCACCGTTCCACCAACATCAAACGGTACTTAGAGGTGGCCGAAGTCCAGCGATAATTGGTCGAATGCGTCGGACTATTCTCTCGCTTCTCGGATTAATCCTGAAGAACTTTAGGCTATTTATCGCCAGAGAAGCTCTCACGGCCTCTGGCTTGATACTTTAAAGGCATCGCAGGAGAAAGATTCGCCAATACTAGAATTCACTGTGTACAGTCGTTGATGGGAAGGACAATCCGCCCGGTAGCGACAATGAGTTGAGAATCCGATATTAACGCATCACAACGGCGATTATCGATGAAGAGGACCCCAGATCTGGCAATGGGGAGCCACCGAGCCCTTCTTGTTTCTGTCCCTGTTGCTAATGCTTGAGCTCTATCGCCCTGAGCATTGCTTTTAA
>JAICUC010000175.1 GCA_025936075.1 Nitrospira sp.
ATTCAACCCATCGTTTCCGGTAACACCAGCGCCAGACGCGGCACAAATCATTCACGTACGCGACAAGCAACTGTCGCGCGGTGAGGAGCGTGGTTATTCGTCAACACGTCAGAATGCGCATAATCGAGCGCACGGAGCCATTTGTCATTCACCGTCATCACCGTCTTGCGCCTGGTGGGGCGGTGACGGCACCAGGCCACCAGAACACCGGCCGCGAGTAGCCATGAGCACAGATTGTCTCGACGGAATGTGTTACGCATAACTGTAGGTAACAGTGTGATCTAAGACGTAATGGGCGACTACTGGAAATACCCCTGGTGCCGGTTCCAATGTGCGACGTGGTCTCGCTGATTCGCAATAGTACATATCGAGCCATGTGGCGCTTGCCCAAGGAGGATGAGTTTCCCATCCACAATGCGAACGACTCCACATGGGCTTCATCGTATGAAGTGTGCCGATTTACGGCTACGAGGCAAATCCCAAGCGCTCGGACGTGAGGCATCACAGTATGTCTGTAAGTCTCCGTAGAATACTCATGTCAGATAATCCAGGGTGCTGAACGCCGCCTCCGGACTTCCAGCATCCTGCTAGAGGCCTTCCTAGTATCAGAACGTCACGAATTCTCTAGAGTTAGGTATCGAGCGACAACGAGATTGTCTAAGGAGGCGAGATGAGATGGAATGTGTCGAATAAAATCGTCTGTCTGGGTCTCGCGCTGCTGGCATGGGATATCGGCGATGTGGGATACGCCGTACAAACGACAGAAACTGCCGACAGTTCTCCCGGCGAAGATCTTCAATACCACCACGTCGTCACCGGTACCTTGGGCCAGCTTGATTTCGACACCGGTAAGGGGTTACTGAAAACCGATCTCGGTAAACCCGTATTCTTTGAAATGATCAGGCCGGAGTTATTCAGACGGTTGTCGGTGGGGCAACGTGTGACAATCGGAATGAATGAACAGGGTCAGGCTGTTAAGGTCATGGAAATTCCACCGGGCGAACTTCCGAGTCCCCCATCTACGGTGCAATAACCTCTCATGCCGCAAGGGGAGTACTCAAGCATGACGACTGCTCACATGTCGTCGCCTTCAGGGAGGAATAATCTTAGCAAAAATGTGGGTCGGTTCAGATCGCCGTGAATGGCACCCGGGGTGATAAAGCACCCCGGGTAAAGATTCCAGGGAATCGGTTAAGTAACGGGTGGACGTCGACCCAAGACCAGGCCGACAACAGCGACGATGAGGAAGATGACAAACAGGATATAGGCAATGTTTGTCGCCGTCCCTGCAACTCCCGAGAGGCCCAAAACGCCTGCAATGATCGCGATGACCAGAAATGTTATAGCCCAGCTCAGCATGGTTACACCTCCTTAGAAATCCATCAAACGATGGTTGCACTCACTTATTGCGGACGGAATTCACGGTCCTCTCTCAATGTGCTGGGTTCTTGTCGTCATTGTGATCGACTTCATCAGCCGATTCAGAGTTGGAACTTGGCCTCTGGCGAATCGTATGAAGGCGGGCCTCGAGTATTTGGGCTTCGCGCTCTCGATGGGTCGTCCACATGAGTTTGATCATCATTTCTAGGCTTTGAGCAGTCTCCGGGTGGCGTTCGCCCAACGTATTTTCAAGGATGACGATCGATCGTTCCGCGAAGCCCTCCGCTTCCTCATATTTACCTTCCAGCGTATAGACCGTTGCAACCGTCCGACAAATGGACCCAATACGGGGATGGTAGACTCCAAACAGCTGAAGACCGATCTCTAACCCTTCCCGCGCCGCTCTGTCTGCCTCGGCGAATTTATTCTGCGAGGCGTAAATCACGCTGAGATTTTGCAACGTCAAGATGACGGAAGGATGTTGTCGTCCGAATGATTTTTCATTAATGGCCAATGCCCGTTCAAAAAGCGGCTCGGCTTCAATGTCTCGATTTTGCATGCCGTACAACACGCCCAAGTCATTGAGTGTATTGGCTAGACGGGGATCGTCGCGACTGATGGTTTCAATGTGCTTGGCTGCGGCAAGCAGCAACCGTTCGGCATCGGCCACACGTCGATCTTCTATGGCTTGGTGTCCTGCCGACTGATAGGTTTCCCACAACGTGACCTGCGCTTTGCTCGGCATGCGGTCGAATAACAGAAGGAGCACGATGAGTATAGGCGCCAATAGGATGATAAGTTTCATATTGATAACTTATCGATCGGGGCTTGCTTCCGATACTCGGAAGTCCCCTTGATAAGACATCGTCAGAAATAGAAGTGAAGACCGATGCCGAACCAGTGCTCATGTCGGACATAGAACTGGCCGTTGGGCGAGGGACCTGCGAAATATTCAGCCAAGAGTTGTAATTGCCGATTGCCGATTCGCGCATTTTCGAACCTCAGGCCCGCCATGACGGATTGAGCGACCGACCAATTCGCACGCTCGTTGACCTGAAAGTCCGCATAGCAGACCGGCCTAATAGAACCGTCAAAGAAGGAGATGGGACTGGCCAACTCAAGACCCCATTGGGTCGTAACGGGTTTTACGTCGCCCGGATCGCGATGCACTAAATATCCGCCGCCACCGTATAGGCGTACCCAGTTGGACAATTCATAGGAGAGTTTTATGTCGACTTCTTCATAACTCAGATTGATCCGTCGGACCCCCGGATTCGCGACCAGAAATTCATCACCCAAATGGGAGCTTTGATGGTGCAGACGCAAAATACCCGAAAAGTTACCGGAGCGATAGGTCGTCAATGCTCCCACGGTATAGTCGGCATTGATGAGGTTGAACGATGCGGAATTCAGGTTGAACAGGCTGAAGAGACCGGCCTGGATCACGAATTCCCACTGACCGTTCAGCGGAGCGCGATTTCGATAGATCGAAAACGTTTCGCCGAAATTTCCTCCAAAAGTCGCCGTGAGATTATTGGTGCGGTACCCGCGATAGGCCGCGGAGAAATGAGGCCATCGAGGATCTGCGTGAAGAGGAGCGAATAGGAGACCGCGGGGCAAGAAGCTGGATTCTGTCTCAGGGATGTCCACAAGGACGCCTCGCTGGGGTGGCGGGGAGGCCTGAGGTTCTTCGTTCTCGATGATGACTACGTCTTTGACGCCGGCGATGCCCGCCAATGCGCGTTTGACCTTTTCGCGGTTGAGCCCACCCAGGGATTGCGCACTGATTCTAACCACACCATTGTGCACTTGTAACGTGGAATCGGCCGCTTTGAACTCATGCTGTAAGATTGCCGCGGCAAAACCGGCAATATATTCATCCGTGGTGACTTGCGACCATGACGGATGGGCACTGAGTAGAAAGAAACAGAAGAGAATTATCGGGCATATTAGGAATGGCGTGACGACATGAAGTACGAAATCTGTGCCGACGGATGGTCCCATGCGTGATGTCCATCGGTGTCCGGTTTCTGCGAAGGACGGCATAACCGCTAGAAGGGAACGTTTGTGGTCATTTGACCTGCCGGTTGCTCGTATCAGAGCCGGTTTCGTGTGCGCCTACGTTTCACCGATTAATCTCAGTTACTTTTTAAAGCTGTATATTTTTTAATGCATGACCACGCTCCCATCGACTAGCCTGTACCCTAGTCAAACCGAAGCTGGGCTCGTTAGGTTGAAAACAATCAGATGCAGCCACACCTACTCCGAAGATACTTAGAGCGCGTAACAAAATGACCGTCGAGGGGGCTGGCGGTATTTCGGCACGTAATGGAGCATACTGGCATTCACGGAGGACCGAATGCCAGGAACGGTTGCAACATGGCTCCCCGACGACCTCTGGGAGCGAATCAGCCCACTGCTGCCCAAGCCGCGACGTCGGCGAACACGCTATCCGGGCCGCAAGCCCCTGAACGACCGCCACGTGCTCACCGGTATCATCTTGTGCTACGTGAATTTAGAGGACTGCATTAGAAGAGGAGAGCAGCCTATGATTATGAAGAACCCGCCACACCCCGGCGACTTTATCCGCACCGAGCTGATCGAGCCTGCGGGACTGTCGGTCACGGCAGCCGCGAAAGCTCTCCAGATATCGCGTCCGGCGTTGTCAAGTTTGCTGAATGGCAAGGCTGATTTGTCCGGAGAGATGGCCTTGCGGCTGGAGAAGGCATTCGGGATAAAGATGGACACCCTCATGCGGATGCAGGTGTCCTATGATATCGCTCAGACCAGGAGGCGAGCGAAACACGTGCATGTGCGGCGGCTTCCGCTGAGTGCGGTTCATTCGTGAGTGGCTAATATAAGAGGGTGGTATCATGCTCATCCCTCGCCGAGAGACCAATTCACATCAGGAAATTTCGGATTTAATTCTTTAATGTCTTTATAGAAGACTTGAAATTGCGCTTTTATTGCTTGTCGGTGACTAACATCGATATACCGATAGGATTCTAAAACGCCCGGAAGGTCCTCACCTTCTGGATCCTCTAGGCTATTTTCCCTTCAGGATCAGGGTCTGGATCGGCGCAGAGGGTTCTGATTACCCAAAGCTGTTCCTCTTCTGTAGTCTCCTCACCGTCGACAACATATGTGATTAAATTTTGCCTGGCTAGTTCGTCATTGAGCCACGTTATTGAACCGAGGCATTCTGTACGAGTCCGCACGAACGTGTAGGCATCTCTCTTTCCATCAGCTAATCTGTATTTCAGATAATGAGATAACAGCTCGGGGTGTGGTGATCCCGTATGATCATTGTTGAGAATAGAGGAATAAGCAGCACGGTCATAGACGTAGCTAAACTGAGAAGGCCGTGTCTCAAAATATATGGTGTCGATGTTGGGATAAGCCTCAAACGGAATCGTTGTAAGCGCACGGACCATGTCTGTTTCGTCAACAATAATAGTCCAGTTCACGACTAATAAAATTCGTTCATGTTCCTGGATGCTAAGTTGACGATTCTTCTTCTCCAGCTTCACAAGTAACGCGCTAGCAGCTGTTCCATGTGGATTTATGGATCGTGCTTCAGGAGTCGAGGCAAATGACACCCCTTCGTAATTGGGAATTCTGTAAAATGTCATCTGGTTAGATGAAAATTGGTCGATACCCTGATGTGTCACTATAGATTGGTTAATGATGTCTGCAGCTTGGTTAACATATTGATGAATCTCGCGACGTGGAATATTCAGGTGCAAAGGAAGGCTAATGACATACCCCGAAATGCCTCGTTTTATGAGTTCCTTCTTTAGTTCATCAACTATTTGGCTCCATATCTTTGAACTTACGAGCTCTTCTTTGCTCTCGACAAGCCGCACAATCTCGACCGCGAGCATTTGCCCAGTGCTTGAGGTCAATTTATAGTCGAAATTCTCTCTGGAAATAGGATCAACAATCACATCTCGACCAGTAATAATGAAGGAACAGGATCTAGCTTGACCAAGATACGAGCGAAATCTCTCTATGGCTTCTTCTTCCCACAAATCTTTGGACATCATACCCGTAGTCCAGATAGAGGATTTGATATTTCCATAAGTCATACACCTATCTAAGAGGGTCAGCCCTGTAATGCCCACCACAGGGTAGGGCGGCTGACATTCAGCAAAGCAGCAACTTCGCTGTGTGCTTTGCCGTCGTTGATGAGGTTGCGGTCGTGGTCAACCTGAGCGGCGGAAAGTTTCGGCTTCGCGCCGAATTTCACCCCGCGCCGACGCGCGGCCTGTTGTCCGGCTTTCGTGGGCTCCACGATCAAGCCGCGTTCCAGCTCCGCGAGTAATGCCACCATATGCCGCATGGCTTTGCCGAGTGGTTGCGTGGTGTCTATCTGCTCGGTGAGGCTCTGAAACTGTACTCCTCTGGCGGTGAGGTCGTGCAGGGTATTCACCACATCGCGGATGCTCCGCCCGAGTCGGTCGAGCTTCCACACTATCAGCATGTCGCCATGTTCCAGTTGCTTGACGCAACGTTGCAGGGCAGGGCGGCTCAGGGTCGCGCCGCTCTTGCCTTCATCCACAAAGGTTTTCTTGCAACCCTCTCCTTTGAGGGCGGCGAGTTGCAAGTCGGTGTTCTGGTCGTCGGTCGAGACGCGGGCATAGCCGTATTTCATAAAAACTGTTCCTGTGAGCGGTGAAAATGGCGGGGTGAATGTGAAACAGACTTATGAAACAGTCAAGAGGCAATGTTTATGCGGGTTCGGGAAGTGTTTCAGAAGTTACCACTTGTGAAACAACGGTAAGAGACGGAGCGGCGAATCTAAGACAGTTCGACGGGGGGATAACTTTCGACGTACTGCTCGCCATTGCACCCATAATAGGCGACCGTGCGAGCGGCGAAATCGACATCGTAGCGGACAACTCCCGCCCGCCATGAAGCGGCGAGAAACTCGGGAAAGGTGCTCTCTCCGGCTTGGTCGGTTCGTAAAGCCTTAATCAGCGCCTCCCGGTCGAACGCGGGCACGTCCGCCATGCCGGTGACTAACGGGGTTCCTTGCATCACGACCGGCCCCTCCTTGGTCAGGAACAAGCTTTGACATGAAGGCAGTGACCACTGGTTGCGGGTCACGCCTGCCTGCCGGAGCGCTTCCGCCAAGTAAGGAAAGCCGCCCACTTTCGGGCGGATAGCCATGGCTCGCTGTTGGGCGGTCTGCAGGTTTTCGATCGCGTTGCTCATATAATTGTGTCCTGTGGTTGGAATGATTGCAGGAATCTATATTATCAACTCAGAGAATGCGTGTGAAGCGAAATAGACCACTTAGAAGCAGGGTAAAAGCGTACCGTTTAGGAGAGAAAGGAAGTAAAAAGCTATTTTTCAAGCGTAACCCGCGTCAGGCCATTTCCCACATGTGCGAAGTCAGAGCATGAAGTAATTTTAGAACAGGGAACCAATGGCGATACCGGCCATCATGGCCAGAAAGACCCATGCGGTACGGTAGCGGTCAAACAACGAGAGCCAGCGGATTGAAAGGGTGGCCATTGAAAAACTGTTCTCCTCTCGGTTCTCTTGAGCATGAGGATTAATGGAAGGAGACCTCAAAAAGAAAGCCCCGCCCTTTTTCAAAGACGGAGCTTAGTCGAACATGGCAATTTTTATATTCTGGGGATGAGAGAGCGTTTCCGCTATCTGTCAAAACATTTCCACTGCCCTGTTCTAATTATAGGCTATCGTTTTATATGTCTTCCCTATACTGGCAAAACCCCTAAGAGGCATGAACGGAGCCTGCTTCCGCACGGTCGCGGAAGCGGAGAACGTAAGCGAATGCATATGCTGTCCTTAAAGAAAGTGGCTACTAGCGGGATGAATATCCGCTCGGGCAAACCTTACCATCTGGGCTAAGAAATACACCGGCAGCAGGGGGGCCACCAACAACAGGCTGGAAATCCGGTTGTTTCACTGGTTTGCAGCTTGAGGCAGTGGAAGCTGGCAGCCATTTGCGTTCACTTCAGGCGTTTATTCACATCAAAGCAGGACTCGCCGGATAGATCGTTGA
>JAICUC010000181.1 GCA_025936075.1 Nitrospira sp.
CTGGTGGCCGACTTACTGATGAAGGAATTGAGCATTGCGGATATCTATCTCCGAAACGATGCCAAGAGCCGTCAGCTCGAAGGACTGCCGACTGAGCGAGGATTTCTCCGCGGCAGTGGTCCGACGCAGGTCGGGATTCACGAAGGGCCGGCGAAGTTTCTCGTCGATGTCGAACGGGGGCAGAAGACGGGCTGGTTTTGCGATCAACGGGAAAATCGGCTGGCTGCGGCCAAGTTCGCGGCAGGAGCCGAGGTGTTGGAAGTCTTCTGTCATACCGGCGCATTCGGCATTCATGCGGCCCTGGCTGGAGCGGCATCCGTGGAGAGTCTCGATGTCAGCCAAGACACATTGGAGATTGCTCGCCGCCATGCCGCAATGAATCAGGTGGAAGACCGCTGTACCTATCGCCAAGCCGATGCGTTCGAAGAAATGCGCCATCTGACGAAGGCCGGCCGGCGGTATGATCTCGTGATCCTCGATCCTCCGGCCTTTGCTCGCAGCAAACAAGCGTTGCCCGGTGCGTTAGCTGGTTACAAGGATATCAATTTGTTGGGTTTGAAGTTGCTGAAGTCGGACGGGTTTCTGGTTACTTGTAGTTGTTCTCATCCTGTGTCCGAAGCTGATTTTTGGAACAGCATCCGCCTCGCCGCCCGCGATGCCAGGCGAGATATTCGATTGATCGAGCAGCGAGGCCAAAGCGCCGATCATCCGATCCTCGCCGGCATGCCGGAGACACGGTATTTGAAGTGTTTCATCGTGCAAGTGTTGTAACAGGTTTGGCGCGAACATCTTCTTTCGGTTACGTCCGAGCCCGTATGAGTATGAGAGGGTAACGATCCGTCTATTATCCACAGGGTCACCTGTTGCACATCGACAGAGACCTGTATCATGGGAGGGCAGCATGGAGAAAGAAGCGATACGCAGCAAGATCAAGGCCGCTCGACTTGAGAAGAACCTCACGATCGTCGACGTCGCGAAAACCATCGGCAAGAATCCCGCGTTCGCGGCGGCGGCATTGAACGGCAATCACCGGTTGACCCCGGACGAAGCGGTGAAAGTCGGCAAGCTTCTGGATTTGGACAACGAGATCGTTCAGTCCTTAAGCCAATGTCCGATACGTACGGATCTGCCGAACATGACGGACCCGTTCAAGTATCGGTTGCTCGAAATTGTCGGCGTGTACGGCGATTCTTTACGTGAGATGGCAAACGAGATGTTCGGCGACGGCATCATGAGCGCGATCGATTTTACGGTGGACATGGAAAAGGTCACCGGCAGCCAGGGTGAAACTCGTTGCAAAATCACGCTGAACGGCAAATGGCTCGAGTATAAGACGTTCTGACGAGAGGAACAGGTCCCGCTCATGCTGGACGTGACATCACTCGGATTCGCCCGTCATCTGACGGACATCCTGAGGGGAACTCCGTTATGCCTGACGGTCAACTGTGCCGGGAGTGTGACCGGATCAGACCAGCTTCCGACCGATCGGTTATTGGATTCCATAATTTGATCACCCGGCTTGAGTCCGGCACGGAAGCCTGGTCCCCCTTGAAGGACGTCCAGAACTTTTACGCCCTCCCCCGACCAACCGTGGTCCGGCACCAGTCCTAACGGATTATCGCCGAAGGCAGCCGTGAACGCAGCCAAGCCGTAGGCTGCGGCTTCTTGGAGCACGGGACGACGGGCGAGCGAGTCCAGTTCGGCGGATCGCTGGGCTCTGGTCACGACCGGTCCCGGCGATACCTGACTTGCCGAAACCGTTTGGCGGAATAGGGTGGTGCCGCTTTCAACCTTGAAAAGGCGGAGTTCGAACGCCGCCGACATCGGCATGTCCTCGGGCACGATCATCCGATAGGTCAGCAAACTGTCCGCGCCGACAAGCCTCCCGATATGGATCGACGTCGCGTCATCGACATGACCCCCGTATTGAATGCCCATCTCATCCAGCACCGCCTTCAGGTCTTCTCGTTCCACCAGCACCAAGTCTCGATGGCGTGTGCGCAGGAAATTCAAGGTCAGATCGAGCCATGAGCTGATTTCGAAGTCAGATGGCCCGTCGACAGGTATGATGGCCAGGCGCTGCGGCAGGGGAACGATGGGAGGAGGCATGAATACCGGAATCACCGAAATGCGAAGGCCTCCACGGACATGCTCTTTTCGATCGAGCGGAACCGTTGGCCCGCAGACGAGCCCCAGCAGGGGTCGGACGACATCAGGCGTTCCCCACAGGCACAATTGATTGTCCTGTAACACGACATAATAGGGGTGCCCCGCTTCACCCGGAAAGTAGCAGTTCGGGAAAAATGGACAATGGATCAGATAGGCAGTCCAATCGCCCTGAGGATAGAGCCGATACTCCAAAATGGTTTGCCGCCCCTCGTCCAGAACGACACGATTCGGATTGCCCAACTGCTTGAGGACTTGCTCCTTCGGCATCGACACGATCAACCGATCTTGTAATGTTTGGGCATCGTACATATACGGAATAAGTACGCCACACCCCCCCAGCCACAGAACCGACAGAAGAGCGGTCACAATTCGTTTCATGGCGGTTCCTCCGGTCCGGCACGACCTTCCCACTCAATGAAGAATCATTGTACGCCGGACCGTGAGCCTGAGCTAGGGAGCCGGGCCAAGGAAATCAATACCGGAAAGGTGGCATGATGAGATGAGCAGCATCCTTTATTGATCGCGCAGGCGTGCGGTAGGCATAATACGGACTGACGAAAGGGTGGAGGATATGCAGGCTGTCACGCTCCTGTTCTTAGCCGGGCTCCTATTCGCCACCGGATGCAATCGGGGCCTGGGGGGACCGCTTGATGCTGCCTCACTCGACCCGAGCCAAGACCACTTGAAAATCGCCTCCTTTTATTCCCGAGAGGCGATGCTGTCCCGCCAAAAGTCGGCGGAACATGCCAGTCGTGCCTTGACCTATGAACAGCTCTTCGGACGTGATTCGGATTGGGTGGCCGGTGCGCAGATGCTCACGCGGTTTTATGAAGACGCGGCGAAAGAACAGGACCGACAAGCCAACCTGCATCTGGAACTGGCCGGCAGACGACCATCGAATCGTTAGGGTTGACCAGGCTGTATGGGCTCTTTGGACGTGGGCATCAGCGTTGCCATGTGTCAAGTGGCCGCCGGTCCCCGCCAAACGCGACATTCAGTTGATTCAACAAGAGGCCACAGCGCCGAGCATCCCGATCCTCGCCGGCATGCCGGAGACACGGTATTTAAAATGTTTCATTGTACACGTGTTTTGAAGTGCTTCTCTTGCCGTTGGAAAATCAGCTGTCTGGTGTACCAAATGGTGTGAGCGAGTCAGTAAAGTGCTGACAGCCAAATGCTAAAAGTTTAGAATAGCCATGGCTAACCAAAAGAGTTTGAACTGTGAGCGATAATTCAAAAATTGAGTGGACAGATGCCACTTGGAATCCTGTTCGAGGATGTTCCAAGGTCAGCCCTGGATGCATAAATTGTTATGCAGAGACGTTCGCCGAACGTTTTCGTGAGGTGCCGGGTCATCCATTCGAACAGGGTTTTGATCTGCGCTTGGTTCCTGAGAAGCTGGCCGAACCGTTGCGGTGGCGAATTCCCAAGATGATCTTCGTCAACTCCATGAGCGACTTGTTCCATGAGCAAGTTCCCGATGAGTACATCGTCAATGTTGCGCGTGTAATGCGACTGGCCAACTGGCACACGTATCAGGTGCTGACCAAGCGTTCAGAGCGGATGAAGGAGCTGCTTAACGGGAAGCTCAAATTTGCGTCGCTGCAGCCTAATATCTGGTGGGGAGTCAGTGTCGAAAACAGAAAACATGGTCTCCCTCGCATCGGACATTTGCGCGAAGCACCAGCACACGTGCGGTTTCTGTCTATTGAACCCCTACTTGAAGACCTTGGTCTCTTTAGTCTCAAGGACATCAGTTGGGTCATCGTTGGTGGAGAAAGCGGCTCAGGCGCGAGACCTATGGAGAAAGAGTGGGTGCTTTCGATTCGCGATTTATGTAAAAAATCTCAGGTGCCCTTCTTCTTCAAACAATGGGGTGGTGTCCGAAAGAGTGAAACTGGGCGAACCCTCAATGGAAGAATCTATAGTGAGTTTCCTGCGCGAAGCATTGTCCCTATTCCTTCCACAGCAGAGCTACTAAGCATTCGAGAAGAACTCGAACTTGCGTAAGCTCCATGTCGTCTGATGACTTTCACGACAAGCCGTTCGATGAGGGTACGCTCACCAAACTTCACATATTTGAACTCTATGCGCGAGAGTGGTTTCCAGTGTTCTTGGCAGCCGAAAGGCCATGGCCCAATACCATTCATGTATTCGATTTCTTTGCTGGCCCTGGAACAGATTGCCAAGGGATCCCCGGCAGTCCATTGCGGGTGCTACGACAGCTGCAGGAGTATCAGGAAGCCAAAGGGTGGGCGAAAGTCCCTATCCGTGCCCACTTTTATGACGAGGATTCGCGTAAGATTGCTCAGCTCCAAGGGAACATTTCCGGCCATGGACTTCAGGTTCCTAACGTAATCTTCGACATCCAACCGTTGCGGTTCGAGGACGCTTTCCGAACAGCGGAATTAGCTCTAGCAGATTCACAGGCCGCCAAATTGGTGTTTATCGACCAGACTGGCGTAGCTCACGTCACGCCAGAGGTGTTTCGCAAGTTAGTGAATTCCCCAACATGTGACTTTCTGTTCTTCCTCTCGTCTTCAACGCTCCACCGATTTCGAGACCATCCTGCCATCTGGCAGAAAATTGATCGACCTGAAGATTACTACCACGTTCATCGTGCAGCCCTTGAGTACTATAGAGGGCTGCTTCGTCGTGACCGAGAATATTTCCTTGCTCCGTTTTCAATAAAGAAGGGGGCAAATATTTACGGCCTCATCTTTGGTTCAGCTCATCCGCGTGGCATTGATAAATTTCTTGAAGTCGCATGGCGTCAGGATGAATTCAGCGGCGAAGCAAACTTTCCTATTGACCGCGAAAACATTCGACCGGATCAACTGCTGTTGCCACTAACGGAGATTCAGCCAAACAAGATCACGGTTTTTGAAAACGACTTGGAGGGATTACTGCGGGATGGTGGGCTTCTAAATGAAGTCGATGTCATGCGAGTTTGTTTTGAATACGGCGTGAAGAGGCAACATGCCCGACCGGTTCTTTCTAAACTCAAGAAAGAAGGCGTCATCGATTTGGACTTTTCTGTTCCTGACGTGACCAACCTTCATTCTCCACGACCGATTCATATGAAGAAGTAGATGTCCTTCATGTCCCAATTCGTCAAAAACTCAAGAGCCACTGCAACGTCCTTTCGTGATAACGGGATGAGCTATGGCGACTATCCTTTGACGGCGCTCGGGACAGGTCTTCAATATAGCCCGGCGCGTTGAGCAGGCGATCGATATAGGTACTTGCAATAGTTGTAACAGGTGGATAGTTCCGGTACATGAACGTCGATGCCCACCAGGGAGGTGAATCGTGAGACAGGTGATTATTTTTCGGGGAGAGGACGGCTATTGGGTGGCGGAGTGTCCAAGCCTGCCAGGCTGTCTGAGCCAAGGGAAGACCAAAGAAGAGGCAGTGACCAACATCCGAGAGGCTATTCGTGGCTACATTGCCGCGTTGGAAGAAGACAAGCTCGCTGTCCCTGAAGAACGCTTCGATGCCGTGCTGATGGCTGTATGAGCAAGTTGCCGAGTATTTCGGGACGAGCTTGTATTAAGGCGCTGGAGCGAGCAGGTTTTATGGTGAGGCGACAGGAAGGGAGCCATGTGATTCTTCGGCGCTCACAACCCTTCGCTCAATTGGTGGTGCCGGATCACAAAGAACTCGACCGTGGAACGCTGCGGGCGATCATTCGTCAGGCCGATATTACGGTGGAAGAGTTTCTTGGGCTGTTATAGACGTCATAAAGTCTTGCCATATGAGAACTAAGAATGAAATAGGACATTTAAAGATACTGGAGTTTTAGATAGTCCAGCTCCTACAGCGTAGTCTGTTTGACTCCTTTCCGCCAATCTTCTACCAGCTTACTTCAGTGAAAGCAAAGAAGTCTTTCATGAAACGGCAAACAGTACAGTAAAAGCGGAAGACTTGGTTGCCGGATATGTCTGATCCCTCTGATTACACTGCTGTCTCTTGCAACCAGAGCCTTCTAGAATACAGCGGACTCAGACATACATTGTAAGGAGGAAGTGTGATGCGAGTGATTGTGGTCGGGGGAACAGGCACGATTGGATTGGCGGTGGTGAGGGCGCTGTCTGCGCGGCATGAGGTGGTGGCGGTGGGGCGCACCCGAGGTGCGGTGCATGTCGATCTGGCGTCGCCGGATTCTATTCGCGCCATGTTTCAGGCGGTGGGGAGATTCGATGCGGTGATCAGTGCGGCCGGACAGGCGAAGTTCGGGAGTCTGGATGACCTGACCGATGCAGATTATCTATTCAGCTTCTCGAACAAGCTGATGGGGCAAGTCAATCTGGTGCGGATCGGTTGTCAGTTCATCGCCGACGGCGGGTCCTTTACGCTCACGAGCGGTGTGCTCAGCCAGGAGCCGATGAAGGGCAGCGCCTCTATCAGTATGGTGAATGCCGGCCTGGAAGGTTTCGTCCGTGCCGCAGCGCTGGAGCTGCCTCGTGGGATCCGGGTCAATGTAGTGAGCCCACCCTGGGTGACCGAGACTCTCGTTGCACGTAAGATGGATCCGTCGCACGGCATGCCGGCCGCATCGGTTGCGCTGGCGTATCTCGCAAGTGTCGAAGGAACCATGACAGGACAGACTCTCGATCCGCGAATACTCGGCAGATAAGCTCTCTCAGTCAGTACGGAAGGATTGAAATGCACTCGCCATACCTGCCAGACTGCTCAAGCTATGATGCCTGTCCCTCCATTCACCAGTGAGCAGGCGACACTGCTGACACGATTCCTCTCTTCACCGCAGCGGCCCAACGATACCTTGACCTATCCTCAATTGGCAGGCTTTCTGTTCGGTCTAGCGAACGGACCGGAGTTGATTCCACCTTCCGAATGGATTCCGTTGGTCTTCAACGATCAGGAGGCTTGCTACGAGACTCAAGATGAAGCCGAATGCGTGTTCCAGGCCATGATGGCGCTCTACAACGACTGTGTCCGGGAACGACCCGGAGGAACTGTGTCTCTCCCGCCAGGGTGTGAGATGAGGCCTCAGCCGATGGACAACTTGACGACCGATGCGCCGCTGAGCCAATGGGCGCAAGGATTTGGAATGGGCTATGATTATCTGGCGGAGGTATGGAACGCGTGTAC
>JAICUC010000355.1 GCA_025936075.1 Nitrospira sp.
TATCTGGAATTCGTAAAGTCTACAGGGCATCGCGTTCCACAAAATCCAAGAAATCCGACCAGAAACCTCTGGCAAGGAGAGAGCATCACGGATGAGTTGATCGATCGACCCGTGGTCAATGTCGACTGGTTTGATGCCGAGGCCTACTGCAGATGGGCGGACAAACGACTCCCCACTGAAGCCGAGTGGGAGAAGGCGGCGAAAGGGACGTCCGATAGGCGATTCCCTTGGGGGAATGTCGAACCGACTTCCAAACATCTCAATTACAATCAACGGTGGATCGGCGTGAGGACCCTCATGCCCGTCGGCAGTTATGAGGCGGGCAAGAGTCCGTACGGGGTGTATGACATGGCCGGCAATGTGTGGGAGTGGGTCAATGACTGGTACGATGCCCGATACTATGAGAAGAGCCCGAAAAAGAATCCGAAAGGTCCGGACACAGGCACGAAGAAAGTGATTCGCGGCGCGGGCTGGCAAAACGAGACGCCGACGGTCCGCATCTTTACACGCGTAGAGAGCGATCCAACGGTTCGAAACGAGTCCACGGGATTTCGTTGCGCGACCAGTGGACCGATGAACCAGTCAACAGGGAATCCGTCTACTCCATAATGCTCTGAACGGCCGAGACGTTCGTGAACGCTACGGGCTATCGATCACCAATGATCGCGCGCATCGAAAACCGATCGTCGCGGCGCGTTGATCCGGAGAGGCACCGCCTCGCGTCGCCGTTCGAAGCATGACGGGCCGGCTTTTCCACGAACCGCCCCTGACGCTCTTGTACCGGCCGGTGGGCGGGCCCGAGGGATTGCGCTCCGGCATATATGCGTAGTAGTCGAACCCGAACCAATCCTGTACCCATTCGGCAATGTTGCCCGCCATATGGTGCAGACCATAGGGACTTTTGCCGTCCTCATAGGAATCGACTGCTGCGAGAATGGGAATCTCATGGACATGGTGCTGCCCGAACATCGCGAGTGTGGAGTTGGGAATGGCGTCCCCCCATGGATAAGGAATGCCTTCGGATCCTCGCGCCGCTTTCTCCCATTCAGCCTCGGTCGGTAGTCTGGCGTGTTTTGCCGCGCACAGATCGTTCGCCTCCGTCCAGGTGACATAGAGCGCAGGCCAGCGGGATAGGATCCGGTCGGAAATGAAGTGGACGGTGATGACGTGCCAGAGGAGTTTCTGCAACTCGTCCGAGGGATGAATCTTTTGTCTCTGTAGAAAGGCCAGGTATTCTCCAAGGCTTACTTCATCTCGATCCATCTCATAGGCATCCAACCAGACTCGATGTTGAGGCAGTTCCGTATCGTCAAACTGCGTCCGGCCCCCGTAGGGATCATTATCGACTCTGTTGCTTCCGAGCAAGAACGTTCCGGCCGGGACGGTCATCATCGGCGACGGGTTGGCCTGCGTGACGATCTCCGTTAAATGGCGTGCGAGTTCCGGTGAAGGTTTGGAGCCGGCCGTTGCGATGGAGGGACTCTCAAAAATGGCCAGGAGGAATAGCGTGATGACCGGCCATACGCAATAGGGCGGCATAACATATCGTCCGGAAGGTCATGGCTGGATCCGGATCGCGTTGCACTATAAACCGAATAATCTTGGCGTACAATCGTTTCGGACGGCGGCCAGGCCATTGTCGGTCATGGGCATCTTTTCAGAGACAACACGATCCGATTATAGTATGCAGCTCGAACATGCGCACCGCACGGAAAGGAGTTTGCATGAGCATCTGCAGCCTCTTCGCAGCCCGCTACCTATCTCTTTATATGTTCGGTGTATGGGTTGCCACGACAATGCTCAGCCTCCCGCTCAACGCTGAAACGACGCCGGTCAGTCAGGACGGGTTTCTTCGAGCGAGACAGGTGACCGTGGGAATTCTGGCAGATACGCAAGATCAGCGAATGCCGGAGAAGCCCGGGAAGGTCGTCGTGCGAGGAACCGGCGTTCATCTGCGGGACGGCTATGTGATGACTGCGAGACATACCGCGGAGAAACACGGGATTGCAACAGGTCCCGCTATTCAGAAACGGATACACGTGCTCACGGATGACCTCCATGAGCTTCCTGCCGATCTGGTGAGGGACAGTGCGTTCATGGATGTCGTGTTGTACCGAGTCGGCGAACCGTATCGCTCGAAATTGCAGGCAGGGACATCTTTTGCCGCGGCCGAGGCATCACCCGGGATGGAGATCTTCACCGTCGGGTATCCGCTTGGGTGGGGACCGACCATGGCCTTTGGGAAAATCGGCAATACCAACACCTTCCTGCAAACCGTGGATATCCGTCTCATCCAGACCGATCTCTCGGCCTGCAGTGGAAATTCAGGCGGTGGGCTGTTCAATGCGCAAGGAGAAATCGTCGGCATCGTGCATGCTGTGATCCAAACCGATAAAGAGGAAACCCAGGCCCATTGCAGTCGCATGACCTTTGCCATCCCAGGGACTCTTGCGGAGCGCATTATCAATGCATCTCTGTCAGGAAAGCCGCTGGCCTTCTCAAGACTTGGGGTCCAGATGACGTCGGTAAAAGACGGCACGAAGTTGCGCGTTGCCGTGAAGGAAGTCGCCGAACCGGCGAAATCAGCAGGGATTCAGAAACACGATATCTTGCTGGCCATCGAGAGTACGGAGATTGTCGATGGAGCCCAGCTGAAAAATTTCCTCATCGAGCGGACGAGCCCGGGTCAAGAGGTGTCGGTCAAAGTGCGTCGAATTGATGTCGATTTGACGTTCCATGTCGTACTCGGCGGTGGGTGAGCGGAGTCGACTTTCGGCTTACGAATTGATTGGACACCGATCTTTATCGGGACTCGCCGGCCCACTAGGAAAGTCCCCAGTTGATTAGTACTCCACTTCAGTTTACTTAGTGAGCGTCTGCTCAATCGCATTGCATGATGGTATGGTGGCTTCTGACTTCTCTATTGTCCACATTCCAATATCCGGAGGAAATGAAAATGGGGAAACCCTTCGGGTATGCGGCGAAAGATCCGTGGTGAAGCATGTCTTGTTCACCATCGGTGCCTGCCGTCCGGAAGACCGGCACACCGGTCTTGCCGAACAAGAGCTGATGTCCTAACGCAACACATGGAACATTCGGTCATCCCAGAGGAAGTCGCCCGGTTCATTCTGGATCGTATCGATTCGATCGCGCAGTTGGAAGCGGTCCTGCTGCTGCGTCAAAGCCCGGATACCTGGTGGGGAGGCAAACAGGTAGCGGACCGGCTGTATATCTCCGAGGAAGATTGTGCGCCGGTGCTGGACGGGTTGTGCCGCCAAGGTCTGCTGGCGTGCATGCGGGAGCAACCGAAGCCGGTCTATCGGTACAGGCCGGATACCGGAGATCTTCGCGAAATGGTGGATCGGCTCGCCTATTACTATTCGAAACATCTCGTGCCGGTGTCGAATCTTGTGCATGCCAAAGTCCAGATGCGGATGGAACAGTTTGCCGAGGCGTTCCGGTTCTTTTCCAAGGAAGAATGATGGCCTCATTCATCTACGGTCTCTGTGCCATGACTGCCGGACTCTGCGCCTGGTTGCTGCTGCGGGCCTACAAGGGGAGCCGGTATCAGCTGTTGTTCTGGAGCGGTCTCTTTTTCGTCGTCGTCA
>JAICUC010000373.1 GCA_025936075.1 Nitrospira sp.
TGCTTCATGGTCTTGATCTGCGCGGATCCGCCGACCCGGGAGACCGACAGACCGACATTAATCGCGGGACGGATACCGGAATAAAACAGATCGCTTCCCAGATAGATCTGACCGTCCGTGATCGAAATGACGTTCGTCGGAATGTACGCCGATACGTCGCCTGCCTGCGTTTCGATGATGGGAAGCGCCGTGAGACTGCCTCCACCCAGTTTGTCGCTCAGCTTGGCCGCGCGTTCGAGCAGTCGAGAGTGCAGATAAAAAACATCCCCCGGATAGGCTTCGCGTCCCGGCGGCCGGCGGAGCAACAACGAAAGTTGACGGTAGGCGACCGCATGTTTGGACAAATCATCATACACAATCAACGCATGCTTGCCGTGGTCGCGGAAATACTCCCCGATCGCAGCGCCCGCGAAGGGCGCCAGAAATTGCATCGGCGCCGGATCGCTGGCGCTGGCCGAGACCACCATGCTGTACTCCATGGCATGATTTTCTTCGAGCGTCTTCACGACTCGCGCGACCGTCGAGCGCTTTTGACCAACGGCGACATAGATGCAGAAGACATTCAGGCCTTTTTGATTGATGATCGTATCGACCGCAATCGCGGTCTTCCCGGTCTGGCGGTCGCCGATGATCAATTCACGCTGGCCGCGTCCGATGGGAATCATGGCGTCGATGGCCTTGATGCCGGTTTGCAGCGGCTCGCGAACGGATTGGCGGGTATTCACGCCGGGCGCCACGACTTCGATGCGGGAAGAGTGCTGCGACTTGATCGGGCCCTTGCCGTCGATCGGCTGACCGATGGCGTTCACGACGCGACCGACGAGCGCCTCGCCGACCGGAATTTCCGCGATGCGGCCCGTCCGCTTGACCGGATCGCCTTCTTTGATGCCGACATCGTCGCCCATCAACACGGCGCCGACGTTGTCTTCCTCGAGATTCAGGGCGATGCCATAGAGACCGCCGGGGAATTCGAGCATCTCGCCGGCCATGGCTCCATCGAGGCCGTAGACCTTGGCGATGCCGTCGCCGACCTGAATGACGGACCCCGTTTCCTTGACATCGACTTGTTTGTCGAAGCCTTTGATCTTCTCTTTGATGATCGCACTGATTTCTTCTGCCCTGATCTGCATGGCTACTCCTTATTCTCGCGTCAACAGGACTTGCAAATCATGCAAGCGACCTCGGACGGTGCTGTCGACCACCGTACTACCGATGTGAATCTGCAAACCGGCGAGGTGACCGGCGTCGGTCTGAAACGTCACATCGACTTCGCGCTTGAGCGTGTCGCGGAGGCTCGTCCTGATTCGATCTTGCTCTCCCGGTGAAAGAGCCGTCGCGGAGGAAACCGTCACCGGCTGCGTCCGTTTTGATTGATCGACCAATTTGCCGAATGCATCGGCGATTTCCGGTAGAAAGCCCACACGATTCTTTTTTACCAACTGACCCAAAAACGCTTTACCGGCCGGAGGGCATCCCAACTTGTCGCCGAGGGCCGTCAGGACGGCGACTTTCTCGTCTACCCCGAACGCAGGGGAGACCACCACGTGGCGAAGCGGAGCTGACTCCTTTATGGCCTGACCAAGACCGGTGAGCGTCCCCCGCGTGGCTTCGATGGTTGATTGATCGAGGAGCTCGAAGATGGCCTGAGCGTAACGTCGCGCAACTGTTGTCTTAATCACCGTTCCAGATCCACATGCGTTATTTGGACAAACCTAAAGGGTTCGTGCGAGGCACGAAGCAGAGCGCGGAACGTTAGCATTGGGACCTAGGAGCTGTCAATACGATACGGCTACGGTCAGGCAAAATGCTCGTCAACGTACCGGTTCTCCGTTTTGTAATTTCTCCACTTGCGGACGCTTAGGAACTTGTCTTGCTCCGACTTCTCCGGTAGTGCGCCGCCACTTTCATCCGATTGCCGCACAGCTGCATGCTGCACCAATTCCGCGTGTGATTTTTGGTCGTGTCTAAAAAATACAGAATACAGGCGGCGTTGGCGCATTTTTTGATGAAGCGCAAACGGCCTGAGCCGAGCAGGTCACTCGCCGTTTCCAAAAGAGGGGCCAAGAGCTCCATCGGTTGAGTCGCCAAGGAGTGGAACCGCCGTTTGAAGCCTTCCTTAGTCCGAACAAGCTCGGTGTAGCCGGGACGCTGAGCCAGGAACTGGTTAATGGTGCCAATGGCTGAATCGGGCACAGCTTTACCCGCTGCAACCCGTTCGGCGAGGATTCTGAGCGTTGCCCGGAAGGTCCTCGCCCGTTCAAGCAAAAACTCGGCCTTCTCATTGTGCGGGTGAGCCTGGGCAAACTCGCCCTGAGACGCCGTAAGAAGTCTTGCCTGTCTCAACCACGAGCACAAGTCATCAACGCTCTCGAGGAGATCTTTCGGCTCTCCTTTCACTATCAACTGGGTATTGATCAAATCCAGACAAGGGTGGTTGCCCACAAACAGAAACCTTTTTGCTTCTTTCTTCATCAATCTGTTCCTCTTTTAATAGATAACCTACAAAGAGCTTGTTGACAAGTTAGCCTTCCATTGATATAACCCTCTAAATTATATTTAGACAGTTAGTTATTATTCAGGTCTTGGCGATGAGAGGACGCCCTATCTTGAAGGAGGATTTATGAAAACCGTCATCGTGATGATGTCCGATCCAAAGAGCGGTTCGGAAGAAGCGCTGGGGAGAGTTTTCAACGGGCTCGCGCTTGCATCCGAATGCAAGCAAAAAGGAGATGAAGTTGCCGTGGTTTTCAATGGGACGGGAACTCGCTGGCCTGCTGAACTTGCAAAGCTCTCGCATCCGGCCAACACCCTCTACAATTCGGTTCGTGATGTCGTGCAAGGCGTCTCGCGTGGTTGTGCCGAGGTGTTTGGAGCAAAGGAAGCAACCGAATCCTGCGGTGTGCCGCTCAAGCAGGATCATGCGCTGGCCGGAACAGCCGGACTGTTGAGTCTGCGCCGGTACATCGCGGATGGATGGAACATCGTCGTGTTCTGATACAGGCATTTCGGAATACCGACCTGTAACCCCAAAGGCCTTGCCGACGATGTGATGGAGGATGAGACGATGGCGATGAAATATTTGGATCTGGCGATGACGGAGTCGGTGCGTCGTGCACAGAAACAGTATTATAGCCACGCTGCAAAGATCGCCGACGCACCGGAACGAGATCCACTCGGTGAAGCAGAGGTTGAATTCATCGCGGCAAGGGATAGTTTCTATTTGGGGACAGTGAGCGAAACCGGATGGCCCTATGTACAGCATCGTGGAGGGCCAAAAGGATTTTTGCGCGTGCTCAACCAGACCACGCTGGCGTTTGCCGACTACAGGGGAAATCGACAA
>JAICUC010000328.1 GCA_025936075.1 Nitrospira sp.
AACCAACGGACGTCGGATGCGTCGAGTCCGTGCCTCCGGACAAGCCCCCTAAATTGCCACGGAGGAAACCCCAAGTGGTTGGCGGCCTCGGTGCCGGCGCTCCTGGCGCTGGGGCCGTTTGTGTATTGCAGCAACTGAAATAGGAACAGTCCACTTCGCTCTGCTTTGAGCCGGGATGGACGATCTATTTGAACGATCCGAGCGGGCTATAAGCGATAGTCAGCGCACCATCGATGCAGCGAAGGAACACCTCCTGCACGCTAGACTAGAATTGTGACAGCGCGCTTTCAGCGAATACACCGGTGGGTTCATGCGGAGAATGAACTCACCTCTCATTGTCAGCTTGGGCCGGAAACGGTTGATATGTACGCTTCTCTTCGGGGAAGTCCTGAGGATAGTTCAACCGGCGGCCGCTCGGCCCAAAGTTCGACCGACCGATGATGCGCGCCAATCGCTCAATCAGCCGATCCCGCAAACCGAAATTGACATCTACCAGCCGCTTCGCCTCTGCAATGGCGGCGCTGGCACGTGCGAAGAGGGCTTCGCGATCCTCTGCCATGCCGGTAGAACCGACACAGGAGGGATTAGTTTCGACGACGTGGGTAAGGTGATGCCGATCACACGAGCTTTTTATCGATCTGCACGATGACAAAACGCGCCGGTGTGCCACGCCCTCGATTTCCAACTCATCGAGTTGCCCTCGTCCGGCGATTAAGGCCCCGTATCGCGGCGGTGCCGAACCATTTCAATTCTGAGTGACGGATGATCGCCGATTCAGCCTTGCGGGATATTCCTCGCGAGCCGGCACCCGAAACGAAACACGCTCCACGATGCAGGCGGTAGAGCCAGCCGCCAGATATCCTCGGACGCCGTCGCTGCTGGGCCGTGTTCTGGCCGCACGCGCTCCGGATCGTCCGCAGTGTTTGTCGCGTTCAAGTCGTCGGATCTCATGATACGGCTTTCGAGAAAGTCGCTGAATTCGAAGCCGCGGAGGTCGATTTGGACATCGACTGCCTGGGTGAAATTCCGGTTGACGCAGAAAAGGGCAAGGCTCTTTCCATCTTCGGCCAGCACGGCAGCGCTGACGATATCCGGGAACAGTTCGCCACCACCTGCCACGAATGTCCCGCACGTCAGGCGCATGTCGAGGACCGTTCCGCGAGCCCACTGAGACGCATGCTGGAACGGATAGAAGATGGGCTGCCGCCACGCCCGCCCCCCTGTCTCAGTCATGATGAGCCCGATGACGTTGACCAGTTGAGCCACGCACGCGACCTTTACGCGATTGCATCGATTGATCAACGTCAGGAGGGCAGCGCCGAAGACCAGGGCGTCCTCCATCGTGAAAAGCTCCTCGAGAATGGCTGGAGCTTCCGGCCAACCTGGCTTCGTGCGCGTGGCGCGATCGCGGGTGCGGTACCAGACATTCCATTCGTCGAAGGAAAGCATTATCCGCTTTGGCGAGCGCCTGCGGGCGGCAACCCCGTCAGCGACAGCGACAATCTCGTCGATGTAGCGTCCGACCCAATCGGCTTCAGCCATGAAGTCGCGCGATCGATCGCCATGCTTGGAAAAATAACCGTGGAGCGAGATGTACTCCACTATATCGAATGTCTCATCGAGAACGATTCGTTCCCATTCGGCGAATGTCGACATGCTGCGGCTGGAGGAGCCGCATGCGACGAGTTCTATGTCGGGATCGAGCCACCGCATCAGCTTGGCGGATTCTCGTGCCAGCGTGCCGTATTCATGGGCGCTCTTGGCACCGATCTGCCACGGAGCATCCATTTCATTGCCCAGGCACCAGAGCTTGACGTTATGAGGACCCTGATGCCCATGTTCGCGACGCAATTCGCTCAGTGCCGTGCCGCTCTCCACGTTGCAATATTCGACTAGCGCCCTGGCTTCGTCCGCGCCCCTTGTGCCGAGATTCACAGCCATCATTGGCTCCAGACCAGCCTTCGCGCACCAGGCCATGAATTCGTTCGTGCCGAACGCATTCGTCTCGGTGCTGAACCAGGCCAGTTCTCGACGTCGGGGCCGCTTTTCGAGTGGACCGACACCATCTTCCCAGTTGTAGCCGGACACGAAATTTCCGCCGGGATAGCGAATGACGGTGACCCCAAGCTCGCGGACCAGTTCCAGCACATCCTGTCGGAAGCCTTCATCGTCAGCCGTCGGGTGTCCAGGCTCGAAAATCCCGCCATAGACACAGCGCCCGAGATGCTCAACGAAACTCCCGAAGAGACGCGGGTCCGTATTTCCCACCGAGAATGCGGGGTCAAGAATGATGACGGCTTCAGTCATGGATGATCCTGTTGGGATTGAACATGAGTATAGTTCAGCCCTTGACTGCGCCGATGGTGAGCCCACGCACGAGATGGCGCTGAACGAACAGCATGATCACCACGATGGGCAGCATGATGCCGATGGCGCCAGCCGCTGAAATCGACCAATCGCTCACGTCCTCGCCTCCGAAGGAGGCAATCGCGACCGGCAACGTCTTCGTCTTGATACCCGTCAGCACGAGGGCAAATAGAAACTCGTTGTATGAAAGCAGCAGGCTGAACAGAGCCGCGACCGTGAGGCCGGGGCGGGCCAGAGGCAAAATCACGATCCGGAATGTCTGCCAGAGATTGCAACCATCAATAGCCGCCGCTTCGTCGAGGTCGCGAGGAATGTCGAGGAAGAAGCTGTACATCAACCAGATCGTGAATGGCTGGTTGATCGCCACAAGCGCCAGGATGAGGAGTGGATAAGTGTCAATCATATTGAGGAAGCTGCCCATGACGAAGAATGGAATGGCCAGCAGCATGTGAGGAAACATGCGGATCGTGAACAGTCCGAACAGGATAGGAGAAGCACGGCGCTGCGGCATGCGCGACAGCCCGTAGGCGGCAAGGCTGCCTATCGGGACCGAGATGAGCACCGTGCCCGCCGAAACGATCAGGCTATTGATCAGGTAGTGGACGAAGCCGCGATCGAGCCACACCTGGCGATGGTACTCGATCGTCGGCTGGAAAAAAATGGTTGGCGGGACCGTGAACGCGTCCGCCGGATTCTTGACAGACGTCAAGGCCGCCCAGATCAGCGGGACGAGATTGACGAAGGTGAAGATGACCAGTCCGGTGAACAGCAATGTCTGGTTACGCAGCCGCGCCGTTCGGCGTGTCTTCATCAACCTCTCCCGTAACCACGCTGCAAAACGCTGCTGAAGGTCGCGATGATCGCGGCAACCAATATGAGCGTGATGATGCCGAGAGCAGATGCCTTTCCGACCTGCAACAGCTGAAAACCGAGCTGGTACGTGTACAGCGTTATGGTCTCGGTCGCCGTTCCCGGACCGCCACCGGTCAGGACGTAGATGGTGTCGAAGAACCGGAAAACATCCATCAGCCGGACCGACACCGTGAAAACGATGACCGGGACGAGGGACGGAAGAATGATGTGGCGAACGATACGCCAACCATCCGCCCCGTCGATCCTTGCCGCCTCGATTTGTGCCAGATCCAGGGCCTGCAGGGCGGCATAGAGCACCAGCATAACAAAGGGTGTAAAGATCCAGGCATCTGCGAGGACGACGCAAATCCTCGCCCAGACGGGATCGCCGAGCCAATCCGGCGGATTGATGTTGAAGGTCAGCAGTGTCGCGTCGATGAGACCCCAGTTCGACGTCAGAATCCACTTCAGGAAGAGCGTCGCCACGACGGGTGTGAGGATGTGCGGCAGGAATAGAAGGATCACGAACACGCGCACACTGAGGGTCAGCCTGTAAAGAGCGAGCGCGAGAACGAAACCCAAGGCAAACTCGACGGCGACTGATCCCGAGGCGATGACGATCGTGGTCCATAGCGAATGCCACAGGCGCGGTTCACCCAGCAACTGCGCGTAATTTGCAAGGCCCACAAAATGCATCTCCCGAGAGCCGAGATAGTAGTCGAAAGTACTGAGGTAGGCTGCGTATCCCAGGGGCCATAAAAGGACGAGCGTCATGAGCCCAAAGCTCGGAACCAGGAACAGCCACAGGCCGCGCTGCCA
>JAICUC010000215.1 GCA_025936075.1 Nitrospira sp.
CCGTTCTTCCATCACGACACCGCGCTCCTTATAGAACTCGCGCAACACAGGGTTGGCCATTCGATCGGATTCGATAGCCGCCCACAAAGGCAACCGATTAGACGGCAAACTGATCATGTACCGCGTCACGTCTTTTCCCGTCGAAGCATTGAGTCCCACCCCGCCGTGCCGCTGGTACAACAGCGCCACCTCATTCCCCACAACGTAACGCGAGGCCTGAGCTTGGAGGTCCGAGAACCGCTTCTGAAGCGATTCAATCGCCGCCCGTTCGTCGGCCGTTGCGGCGCCGCCTCCTTTGGCGGCTACATCTCGCTCTCGCTGGTCGAGCTCGGTCCCGACCGATGCAAGTTCGTCCAAAATCGGTTTTTCTTTTTCATAGTTGGTCGTGCCGACCAACCGTGTGCCTTTAAAAGCCATATGCTCATAGAGATGCGCGAGACCGGTTTGGCCGACCTGCTCATTGATGCCGCCCACGGCGAATGTGATGTTGATGGAGACCACAGGCGTCTGATGTCGTTCGACCATGAGGATGGTCAATCCGTTCGCGAGCTTGTGTTCAATCACTCGGTCGGCAAGGCTCGGTGAGGCCGCAAAGAGTACGCCAATGTTGAGGTGAAGGATCAGAGCGAGGGTCAGGCAAAAAATAAAAAACAGTCCTCCTCTGAAAACGGGACCTTTTCTCAGCCTTGGCCTTAACCGTGACCTATGTTTCATAGAAAAATCTCCATGAGTTGTTCCGGCTTTTCGATAAACCAATCGGGTTGACAAGCCTCCATCTTCGCTCGATTCCCCATGCCATACCCGACTGCACAGACACGAATGCCGGCGTTATGCCCCCCATTGATATCATTCGTGCTGTCCCCGACGAGGACGGTCCGTTCTTTTGATGCACCGGTTTTTTCCATGATGTGCAATAACATCCCTGGTTCCGGTTTGAGCCCGAACCCGTTATCTCCGCCGACCATGTATCGGAAATGTTGCGGGCCCAAACCGTTCAGGATCACGCGGGTATATTCGATGGACTTGTTGGTCGCAATCGCCTTGTCTTTGTGGATGAAATGTTGCAGCATCGGTTCAATACCGGGGTAGAAGCCGGTCCGGTCTAAGCAGTGTTCGAGATAATAGCGTCGAAAGATCTTCAGCGCTTCATCGAACTTGGCCTGATTTCCCTCCCCGACTGCAAGGCGCAGCAACCGCTTGACGCCGTCACCGACAAACCCGAAAATGTCTTCAATCGGGCGTTCGGGCAACCCCAGCTCGGCTAGGGTGAAGTTGACGGATTGCGCGATGTCCCACTTCGATTCGATCAGCGTCCCGTCCAAGTCAAAAATCATCAAATCCACGGGGGTTTTATCCATTACTCGACCTTTCGCAGGGAGTCAATGAGGGCGGCGAGCACGATGCGTTGAGCTTCATCCTGTTCGTGGGCTTCCGCTTCTCGCGCGAAGCTCACCATCCGTTTCAGTCCGACATGCGGAGGAATGACCGGCGAAACGATGCGCCAAAAATTCTCCACAACCTTCACATGAAAGCGAACCTCTTCCGTCGCTTCGTCAGGCACAAAAGTGGCGGTTTCCAGATAGACGGCCCCTCGCACGTGAAATGTGACCGGAATGATCACTTCCAGATTGTTGAGGATCTCCCATTTTCGATAATCCTCCGGGACGGTTGTTTTCTGAACGACAACGACACGGCCCCAGACAGGTTCTTCTCTCCAATCAATATAGGGGGTCACGGTCTCGAATGACGGAGCATCTAAGCGAGCGCCTTTCTGATCCAAAAGAACATACCGCTTCACGACTTCCACCGGAGACCGCTTCATCGAACCGCTCGGATTCACTTGTGCATGCGAAGGGACGGCCAGTGCAAGGACAGCCAGAGTGACGACATACTGGATGAAGAAACTCAGTAAAGGACTCACGCGGCTAACCGGATGGATCTCACGCACAGCGCATTCGTCTCGCACGATGACCCATGGTCATACGTCCGACACCTGTTTTCAGATATCCACTTCAGCCGCTTCATTCTAGCAAACAGAACTAGAGACATCCAGGTAACGAGATGATGGTGTCTGCGTCGTTTGACCTTCTTGAAATGAGAATGCTACGGTCGCTCTAGCCTACATTATTCATGACAGTCCGTGACGTCTTGCAAGGAAAAAGAGCCAGTGTTCACCCTTCGCTGGAGATGGATTCGGCTCATCGGTCTCCTCATCCTACTGTTCGCGTTCAGCCTGACGCCTTCTGCCCCCATCGCCGCTGTCGGCCTCGGCGACGGTCCTCTGAATGTCGATACCACTAGAAGTAAAAGCTCGCCTGACCAAACTGAGCAGCCCACCTCGCTCGCAACACCCCCTCAGAAAGCTTACGACTTGCTCAAACAACTCCAAGAGCGCGGTGGGATACCGTTGCCGGGCTACATCGGGGGGCGTGACTTCCAAAACCGAGAACGACGTCTTCCACGGGGTTCCTATCGGGAGTATGATGTCAATCCCAAGAGACGAGGCCGCGGACGCGATGCCGAACGACTCGTCATCGAACAGCAAACCGGGAAAGCCTACTATACCGGAGATCACTACCGAACCTTTGTCCCTCTTAACTAACGTCCAATCCGACGAATAGCTCTATGGCGGGAAACCCTACCTTACAAATTCATCTTTGCAATGCCACACCTCCCTGGTCGGCTCTTCTTGTCGTTCCTCGCGGGACCTCAGCCTCGGGGGTGGTGAAAACGCCGCATGGATATGCCCTGCGTACCATCCAGGGAAAGAAATGCCGAACTCCCTCAGGACTCTTCAATGAGTTCGCACGCGCACTCGCCTTCCCGGATTATTTCGGACACAACTGGGACGCACTCGAAGAATGTCTGGCTGATTTGGAGTGGCTTCCGGCCAAAGGCTATATCTTGCTCATTACCGACACCCAAGCCGTGCTTCCAGAGGCCGAGGAAGATTATGACACACTGCTGGAAATCCTCGACGACGCCGGTGAAGCCTGGAGCAAGGGACACACCGCCGAGGGTCGGAGCGCCCCATTTCACGTCGTGTTTATAATTGACGAGCAGGACAAATCGAAGAGAAAGCACTGGGAGCTGGAGGAATTCTCCTTGACCGATTCGAAGACACCCAAGACGAAGCCCAGTCCGACACGTTCAGCCAAGCGGCCCAGAAGATAAGGCTGTCTACGACGAGCTGGAGCGTGTCATATCGATTCGAATCAACTAGCCATGAATCTTTGGGGTGCCTCTCCTCAAGCCGACATAGAACCGCACGACCGATCGCACCACTCGACGAAGAGACGAAGACTGACCCTTTAGGCTCTCGCCGGGCGTTCGATATGAACTTATACCTTCTGGGCATGCGGTCCATCGAGCTCGCACCGCTTTCTCATGCTCGATGCAGATACTGTGCGTCTCTCGGCGGTCGTCGAGTGGAGCTTTTACTCCGACGAATCCAACGCGACCTTCGCCACGGCACCACGAACAGATGACTTGCATATGCGTCTCGCTCTTCTATGATCGAGCAATCACAAGAATCGCACAGCAAGAATCGCGCCGTCCGTCCACACAGCGAGCGGGATGAGAACAAAGAGAACTCCAACTTTTCAGTCGAACCTTTAATGCTGTCACCGTATCTGACTCCATAAAACTGTATCTGTTACGACATTTTTTGACCTCACACGACGTTCTTCAACAGATCGCACAACCATGAGTTTCTTGACCGACTCTCGCCCTCCGTGTTAGGGTGCGCCCCCGTTATGAACACATCCCGCTCTGCCAAGCTCTTCACCGAAGCTCAGCAACTCATTCCCGGTGGCGTCAACAGTCCTGTCCGGGCCTTCCGCTCGGTCGGCGGGCAACCGCGCTTTATCGCACGGGCGAAAGGATCGCGGCTCTATGATGTTGACCGCAACGTCTATATCGACTATGTGCTGTCGTGGGGGCCGATGATTTTAGGCCACGCCCCTTCCGCGGTGATCAGCGCAATCAAAAGCGCGGCGGGGCGAGGCACGAGTTACGGAGCGCCGACGGAGTGGGAAGTATCACTGGCTCGGGAAATACGAAACGCCTTTCCCTCCATGGAAAAGATCCGGCTTGTCAGCTCCGGCACCGAAGCCGTTATGAGCGCCATCCGCGTAGCGAGAGGAT
This sequence comes from Nitrospira sp., assembly GCA_025936075.1. Taxonomy (GTDB): domain Bacteria; phylum Nitrospirota; class Nitrospiria; order Nitrospirales; family Nitrospiraceae; genus Nitrospira_D. The sequence goes on from JAICUC010000215.1 coordinate 4,147, forward strand.
TCGCCAAGCGGACCGGCGTCATGAAATTCGAGGGCTGTTACCATGGCCACGGCGATTATCTATTGGCAAAAGCCGGGTCAGGCCTGGCGACCTTGGGGATTCCGGATTCACCGGGCGTACCGGACGACTTTGCAAAACATACTCTCACCGCTCCCTATAATGACATTCGTACGGTCCAGCAGCTGGTCAAAGCCAATCGGGATCAGCTTGCCTGCATCATCGTTGAACCGATCGCAGGGAATATGGGAGTCGTCCCTCCTGCTCCGGACTTCCTCGCGGCACTGCGGCAGCTGACCAGCGATCATGGTATCCTATTGATTTTCGACGAGGTCATCTCGGGATTCCGTGTCGGTTATGGAGGAGCACAGGCACTCTATGGCATCACGCCGGACCTCACGGTTCTCGGGAAGATCATCGGAGGAGGATTACCGGTCGGTGCCTATGGAGGACGTAAGGAGATCATGGATCTCATCGCCCCGGTCGGCCCGGTTTATCAAGCCGGCACTCTTTCCGGTAATCCGCTGGCAGTCACAGCCGGATTGGCAACCCTCAAGCAGCTGCGGGTGAAGGGAGTCTACAAGAAACTCGAAGAGCGAGCAGCAGCTCTAGCCAAAGGAATCGGCGAGGCTGCAAAAAAGGCCGGGATTCCCGTAACCCAAACACGAGTGGGATCGATGCTCACGACGTTCTTTACCTCAGGTCCTGTCGTGGATTGGAATACGGCGAAACAGTCCGATACGAAGCGGTACGGCCAGTTTTTTCACCACATGCTGGAGCAGGGCGTCTATTTGGCGCCTTCTCAGTTCGAGGCTGCCTTTCTTTCGACTGCTCACACCACACAGGACATCGAGAAGACTATCCGGGCGGCTCACACCGCCTTCAAAAAACTGTAAATCGCTCGTATCTTGTCGGATACATTTTTATCTTTTTAGATACACTTATCTCCTAGGATCGTTGGCGCTTCACGATAGCTATTCATCATCGTCGTCTTCCGCCTCTAGAGCTTCCTGCCGCTTCTGTTCTTCCATCGCATTGTGAAGCAGCATCCGGATGAACATGGAATAGAGCGACCCCTTTTCCAGCGTTCCGCCAGGCGGAATGGCGATTTTGCCCTCGTTAATCATGCGATCCATCCATGCCTTTTGATCAGGGGCGATCAAGACAGGGATTTCAATCAGTCCCACACGTCCCATCATATCCATGACATTCAACCTCCGTGAATCGTGAAGCGTCGTTCGTATTTCCCAAAGGGTGCCGATTCGTCTCAACGAGATACGCATTCCAGCATGCCGTTTTGCACATTGTCAATTGATTGAATCTGGCACGACACCTGCGTATGCGACATGTCATGAGTCGGCACCTAAGAACTATTACAGCAGGGTTGCTCATCGGCTGGGTGTGGCTTATCTCGCCGCCACCCGACACTTTGGCAGAGTCTCTGCAGAACTCCAGCCTCGGCTCCACTCTCAACCAGCAATGTGACCTTTGCTGGTATCCGTCACCGAACGACCAAGATTCGAATCGCCTGCCCACATACAGGCAACGACGGCCTCCACGCCCTCCGGACAGCCGACCGCAGCGCTACCCCAAAGGACGGTACAAATTAGGACCTGCGCACAAACAGTCTCGACTTTCAACCCTTCGAGCCCGGTCGAGGCACGAGCTGAAAGTGCTGAGCACGTTACAAGTGCGCGCAGTCGATGGCGATACTATCCGTGTCGGAGGCGAGCGCATCAGGCTTCGCGGGATTGATACGCCGGAAATGAGCGAGTTCGACGGGCCAGCGGCTAAGCGGCGGTTGGAAGAGTTGTTGCGCAACGGCCCGATTCGCATCGTGCCGCATGGCCGTGATGTTTACGATCGTCTCCTTGCGGATGTGTTCGTAAACGACCAGAATGTGGCGGAGACGTTGATCATGGAGGGATATGAGAAGCAGCGGTCATAGAGAGAGGGAAGCAGAGCCGCGGGACGCAAGTCCACATTTTTGCTTCCAGATGTATCTGACAGAATCTGCCGGACAGGAGGATGTGGAGGGCTTGAGATCGTGTTGGAAGAGCGAGGCAGGCGAATAACGTATTCATTCGACAGTATGAGCGCTTCAACAGAGGATGAATCGGTCGTACAGTTCCTCGCGCAGCGTGCGCGCGCCGTTCCGCTGGAATAGTCCGGCGTTCTCACTCGGAAGTTAGTCGCAGCGGCTCCGGCCTTTTATGCCAAGATCGGACGTGCGAGATCTGTTGCAAGGCAGAATATGGCGGAGATCATGATCAAGGGGTA
>JAICUC010000376.1 GCA_025936075.1 Nitrospira sp.
GAAATATCGGGTGATCCCATCACTTGTAGAATCCGATGAAGTTTTGGTCCCTATCGATTTGTCGGCAGACCAAACGGAGATAGGAATGGGTGGTGTGGAGACGGTAGGCGAGCACGTGAATAACAACGGTTCTACAAAGCCATCACAAAGTTTTCCTGATGCGACGCGCGCATCTTGAGCACGGCAATGTCTGTTTCTCTGTGTGCCGTTTGCGTGTCATGGCCCCTCCTGTAGGGCCCATCTCAATACAGGTGAACTTCTAAGCCAATGGTCTCGTTTTCAGGGGGAAGGTCAGCGGTGCATCGCGATTGTCGGGGCGATGGATAGATGTGATGTATAGATGTCGCCGCTGGAGATATCGAGTTTCTGGTTGAAGACAGAATTGGATGAGGTGGCATGGCCGAGGACCGCATGATTAGGGCTTCTTTACCAGATCACCTGAATCTGCTTCCAGAGGTATAGCCAGCCACAAAGTGTTCCTCCGTCGTTGCTCCGCAAATGAAAGAGTGGTTCCCATATGGTAGGATATTCCCATGAATCAGATCGACCGGAGGTCATTAAGCTCTTTTTACCATGCAACAAGTTTGGCATGCTTTGTCATGCTGCTCTGCGTCTGTATCATCACCCAGATGCTGGGTGCACCCTTCACGCTCTTTGGAATCTTGAGTTCGGACGTTCTCGCCGAATCGGACCCCATTTCCGAAGACTTCTCGACTCTTTCACCATCGCCTGAGCCGGAAAGACCGCTTCTTTCGCACGCACTCACAGAGTTCCGTCCCATACGTCATCTTCCACTAGTCCTGATCTCGGTGTTCCGCCCCCCGTCCGCCTAGTCCGATCTTCTCAGCAGCACCATCGCGCGAAGCGGCTTCTGACATCTGTGTGGCCGGTTCAGCAAGGCTCTATCTGATCGGTGCAACGAAGTTGTTTGAGTGTCTCAGCGAACGTCTAGTTGGTTTGTTGATGTCACGACCAGTCGACATCGGTGTCATACGAGAGAGGGATTTATGAACTATCCAATTCTTCATCGCAGTATGGTCCTTGTGGGTATCATGGTTTCGGCTCACTTCGCATTCGGGTGCAGCAGTATCGTCTCGCCTGTGTCGCATTCGGAGCTCGTAACGACGGATAGGAATCACGGATTACTCGTCGGAACTATTCATTTGACTCACGCGAGAAGATCTACGCCGCCCGATTCCAAGTGGTCGGGGGAGATGAAATGGTGGGTTGAAGAGCAAACGAGCGGATCGCGTATTTTGATCAAACATCTTCCGCTCGATGGCCCATTTGTGTTGAAGCTTCCTCCCGGGTCGTATCGAGTCACGGACATCACGCTCACGAGTGTTCGTGGACTCTGGCATACCGTACTTCCGACTACATTTAATATTGAATCAGAATTGTGTACCGCCCTTGGGACATGGGAGCTTGAGATGCAAACAGGCTTTTTCACGGGCTGGATGACCCGGCACGTTTCTCATGAAGAAAGGATCGCCCACGATGCGATTGAAAGGGCTTTCGGAGCAGAGGGGTGTCCCACCCTCGTGGCTCCTCTTGAATCGCCCGTGAAGAGTTTGGTGAAGCTGAACTTTCGTACACGAGGCTCTTACCCACACTACGGCCAACCCAGACGCTTGTGTCCACATCGCCGGCTCAGAGTCGTTCTGACCGGCGATGCCGACCAGGGTGGTCGACTGAACGAAATCCGGCGATCTGCCGATTGAAGTATAGACCAAACTCCCGGCGAGCAGGATTCGCCTGAGATCCCGGAGCTTGTACATGCGGGGATTTCATCGAATGACCTGAATCTGTCGCCATCGTTCCGATTGATATCGCCAGAGTAACAACCCCATCCGCACTGTCCAGTCGGCGATCATCGCTGTCCAGATATAAAAGACGGACTGGCGCATCCAGAGGGCGGCGATCAGTGCCAACGGCACGCGGACGCCCCACATACCGATCATCGTGGCGCCCATAATGAAGCGTGTGTCGCCGGCGCCACGGAGCGATCCAGCCAGGACCATGGTGAGCGCCAGCGGGACTTGCAATAAGGCGACGATTTTTAAAAACATCGTTCCGAGTTCGATCACGGCTTCATCGGTTGTGAACGCACGAAGCAACGTATGGGGGAAGAAGAAAAAGAAGAGGCCCATACCGGCCATGATCACAATGGCCAGTCGGTTGGCTTCCCAGTTTTCCAGTTTTGCTCTGGTATACTTGCCGGCTCCGATGCTTTGTCCCACCATGGTGGCGGCGGCAATGGCAAACCCATAGCCGGGCAGGAAGGAGAAAGATTCAATCGATAACCCGACTTGATGTGCGGCATAGGCCACGGTGCCGTAAAGGAGGACGAGTTTGGTGTAGATAAAGATGCCGGCCTGTTGAATGATCCGTTCGCCGGATACCGACGCTCCCACCTCCCAGATGGATCGAATCAAGTCGAGGCGCAGCATGGACGACTCTTTCAGAATGGGGCGACAACGCAGCAAGAGATAGAGCATCCCCGACGCTTCGGCGAGTCCGACAGCGATGGCCGCTCCCTTGAGGCCCAAAGGAGGAGCTCCCCATTGTCCATAGATGAGAGGGTAGGCAAGGCATATATGGAGGAGGTTGACGCCGATCAGACCGTACATGGGGGTCTTCGTATCGCCTGTGCCTTGGAGGATGGACGACAAGACTTGGATGAGCACGGTACAGGGAATTACAAGGAAGATGACCGTCGAATAGGGAAGGGCGAGCTCAATGACGGCGGATTCTGCGCCGAGTTGCTGCATAACGAACTGATTGCCGGCTATCCCAAGGCCGGCCAATACGAGCGAGACGCCGATCGAAAGCCATAAAAAGTGACGGGCCGCTTCTCCCGCGTCTTGTCGGCGTCTCGCTCCCCATAACTGGGCGACAATGACATTCGTCCCAACCGAAATTCCAGAAACCAAGGTCGTTGCCACGAAAGCCAACAGTTGACCGAGGCCGACCGCGGCGATTGACGTGGCTCCCAGCCCGCCGACCAAGAGGACGGCGACAATGCCTTCTGCCCTCTGGAGAAACGTGGTGAGAGTGACGGGTAGCGCCAGGATCATCACGGACCGTCTGATCTGGATGACAGCGTTGCCCATGGGGCGCTATCCTAACAGAGTTTCTTCCCGTACCATGTGAGAAATCGTGGCTGTACCGTGGACTGTATGACAATGGCTGACGCGCCCAAGGAATCTCCGACGACATTCGCACCACCCCGCCTATCGAAATCGAAATTTCTGTCTGGATTGCAATGTCACAGGCGGCTCTATCTGGAAATTCATCAACCTGC
>JAICUC010000238.1 GCA_025936075.1 Nitrospira sp.
ACCCATCCCACCCGCCAACCCGCGACGCGAGCGGCATACGACGCTTTCGCACTCGGTCGAAAGAGATTGCCCGTCATTTGGATGCAACCTCCTTGTCGCCCGTTTTTTGATGTTCATCTGACAGCTCATATCCCGGTGCCGGCGTGACCATGACAACCTTGTCGCCTTCCAGCAATGCGGCACTGGGGTTGTTGATGATCCGGTCTTTTTCGGTAATCCCATCTGTGATCTCCATGACATTGTCCAGGACCCTGCTCATGGTGATCGGTTTGAAATGCACGCGATCGTCGTCGCTCACCAGAGCTATCTGCGCCCCGTGCTCCTGGAAGACCAATGCAGTCGTAGGAATGGTGAGAACGTTCTTTTCGACCGGTGCGGTGAGACGAACAGTGGCGTAGGAGCCTGGCCACAGCTCTCTGTCCTCGTTGTCGATCTCGAAGACCGTAATAGCTGTACGCGTGCTGACGTCGAATCCGCGAGCGACGGTCAGGAACTTGCCGGTGAAATGGCGATTGGGTAGTTGCGGCACGGTGACATCGGCCGTCAGGCCCGGCTGGAGAAACGGCCCGAACGCCTCCGGCACGCTGACAAAGAGACGTAGTTTACTGACGTCTGCCACGGTAAAAAGATCCCTGATTGCGCTCGAGCCGCCTTCTCCAGGAGTGGCTTCCTTATTGACATAGTTGCCGACGTTGATATTGCGCGCGGTCACCACGCCGTCAAACGGCGCGACGATCGTCTTGAACCGGATCAGCGCCTCGAAATTCCTGACGTTCTGCTCCGCAGCTCTGACTTTTGCCGCTTGAGCTTTCGCCTCTTGGACCTGCACCGAGATCGCCTGTTCCGAGACCGCCTGGTTTGGTCGCATCGCGACATAGCGTTTCGCAGTCAACTCAGCCAGCACATTCCTGGCGCGCTCGGTTTCCAGATCCGCCTTGGCTTGGGCATATTGAGCATCGAGCGCCGGCGCGTTGACTTCCGCGAGCACCTCATCTTTCTTGACGATGGCCCCGTAGTCCTTGTGCCACATCTTCACATAGCCGGAAACCTGCGCGAATATCTGCGCCTCATACCAAGCCTGAATATTACCGGGAAGTGTAATCGTCTCGTTTGGCGGCAACATCTTTGGACTGATCACGGAGACTTTCTGAATAGCATGGTCAAGAGTGGTCTCGCGCAAAACCGCCGCATTGGTTTCGGAGGAATAGTAACGATAACCGAAATACATGACGCATAGCAGAATTCCCAGACTGGTAAGTGCTTTACCGCGCATAGTGCTCATATTAGACAAGCTCCTTTTGGCTAACAGTTTTCCGGTGGTAAATCATCGCGTACATGCAGGGCACAAAGAACAAGGTAAACAGAGTGGCGACCAGCAGACCTCCCATGACAGCGCGACCGAGCGGCGCATTCTGAGAATTCGCCGTCGCCATCGGCAGCATGCCGATGATCATGGCTGCGGCGGTCATGAGCACCGGACGGATACGGGCTGTTCCGGACTCCACAGCCGCCCGCAAGGCATCGCCATGGACGGCGAGCCGCTCGCGGGCATAGGACACAAGCAGGATGGAATTGGCTGTCGCCGTGCCCATCGTCATGATCGCGCCCATGAACGCCGGCACGGAAATATTCGTATGGGTCACGAACAACGCCACCGCAATGCCGGCCAGCGCGCCGGGTAGGGCGGTAATGATGATGAAGGGATCGAGCCAGGATTGGAAATTGACGACGATGAGAAGATACACGAGTACAACCGCGGCGATGAGGCCGAAGAGCATTTCGCGAAGCGCGGCGCGCATCACTTCGGCTTGGCCTTTTATTTCAATGATCGATCCTCGGGGCAGTTCCGAGTCCATGTCGTCAATGATCCGCTCGACTTCCACCAGAACGGAGTTGAGGTCTCGTCCCTCGGGAGCCACGTACACATCGATAAGCGGCATGATATTGCCATGTGTAACCGCACCGGGTGTGCCAATGGCTGAAATCTTCGCCAAATTGCCGAGGAGCTGCACGTTTCTCACTCCTTCTTCCGAAGACTCATGCTCCCGACCGACGGGGACGGTCATCAAGTCTTTGACACTCGTGAGCTGCGGCTGCGGCGTATAAACATTGATTCGATAGGACATGCCGCTTTGGCGATCCAGCCAATACTTCTGATCCACCTGCTGACTGCCGGCGGTCGTCACGAGCATATTGTTGCCGAAGTCCGTTTGGTCCAAGTTCATACCGAGCGCGAACTGGCGATTGGATTCGGCGAGGAGGGTCGGCATGCCCATCGGCTGCTGGACGACGACGTCGCTGGAGCCGGGGATCTGTCGAAATTTGCCAGCTAATTGGCGGGCAAACGCATGGTTGGCATAGAGATCCGGGCCGTTAATCTGCACATCGATGGCCGCGAGGGAGCCGAAATTGAGAATCTTGGCGGTCAGATCGGCCGGCTGGAACGTGAATTCCGTCCCTGGATAACGTTCCGAGAGACCTTTACGAAGAATGTCGCGATACTCCCACACCGGTGCCTTCTCATTCGTCAATGCGATCGTCAGATCGCAATCCTGAGTGCCGACCGTCGGCGTCGGAATGAAGGCCAGATTATGCGCCCCGACCGGTATGCCGCAATTGCTCACGATGTCTTGAACCTGGCCAGGTAGCAAGCGTTCGACGTCCTTTGCGACCAAGGACGTGATACGCGCGGCCGCTTCGATACGCGTCCCGAGCGGCGCCCGCATGTGCATCTGCAAGATGTTCGACCGGATCTCGGGAAAGAACTCGCGCCCGTTGAAGTAAAAGAGGACGAGGCAGGCTGCCGCGAGGGCAGAGGAGACGATGACGAAACGGCCGCGATGAGCCACGGCATGTTCGAGTTGCGCCGTATAGCGCTCACGGAACCGTTCAAAGCCGTCCTGGAATCCCTGCTGGAAGCGGGTGAAGATGTTCCGCGACTGTTCTCCGTGGGATTGTCCACCGTGCCCATGCGCGTGAGGCTTCAGAATATACTTCGCCATGGTGGGCACCAGTGTGTATGTCAGAATGAAGGAAGCGATCATCGCGAAGATGACCGCCTGCGCCATCGGCGGAAACACCCAGCCGGAGATCCCGCTCAGATGGAACATCGGGACCCAGACGATTGTAATGGCGAGAGTGGCGACGAAGGTCGGGAGAATGATTTGATTGGCGGCATCGATGATCGCTTCCTCCACCGGCCGCCCCGTGGCCAGGTGCGTGTCGATGTTTTCGATCATGACGGCTGCGTTGTCGACGAGAATGCCGACGGCCAGCGCCAACCCTCCCAGGGTCATGATATTGATCGACTGGTCGAGCGCATGCAGCGCGATGAGCGAGGCAAGGATGGACAGCGGGATCGACGTCAGAACGATGACCGTCGGTCGCCAAGAGCCGAGCAAGACGAGCACGATCAAGCCGACCAGCCCGGCGGCGATGACCATTTCGTGCAACACATCTGCGATCGCCTGCTTCACGAAGCCCGAGGCGTCGATGAGGAGTTTCACCTTCACGCCCTCAGGCACAACCTCCTGAATGCGCGGAATGATCTCTTTGATCCCGTCCACCACTTCCAAGGTCGACGCCTCGCTGCTCTTCATCACGACGATGATGACGGCCTGCTGGCCATCCACTATGACGGCGTTCGTTTGCACCCGTCCGGCGAGACGCGTCACGCTGACGTCACGCAGATGGATCCAGGCATTGCCTTCTTTCTTGATCGGGATGTCATCGAAGTGTTCAATCTTCAGCGGTTGGGCGTTGGTCAAGACGATCCAGTCGGTTGATTTGATCTTGATATCACCGCCGGGCAGCACGAGATTTTGCCTGTCGAGTGCTTGGTGGATGTCCGCCGGAGTAAGGTGACGAGCGAGCAATTTCTGCTGATCGAGATTGATCATCACCTGCATATCTTGCCCCCCGTAGGGATGCGGCAGAATCGCGCCGGGGATCGTAACGAGGAGAGGTCTGATTCGCATAATGCCGAGGTTATAGAGCTCCGCCGGCGTATGTGAGTCGGAAGTCACTTGCAAGGTCGCCACCGGCACTTGGGATGGAAACAGGCGCATGACCATCGGCGCATTGATATCGGGCGGCAATGCCTTGACGGAGGTTTGCGCGATCGCCGCGATATCGGCTTCGCTTCCGCCTAGGTCGACTCCGTCTTGAAGATAGATATTGATGATGGAGTTGCCGAATAACGAATTGCTCCATATATATTTAATGCCTTCGACCGTCTGTGTCAGGAAACGCTCGAAAACATACGTGATGCGTCCCTCGACGTCTTGCGGCATCAAGTTGTCATAGATCCACACGACGGAGCTGACGGGAATTTGAATGACCGGAAAAACGTCGGTCGGCATCTCGGTCACTGCCAATGCTCCGAACACCACGATCAGGATGGACAGCACAACGAAGGTGTATGGTCTGCGCAGTGCGATAAGGACGAGCTGTTTCATAGGACTGTGACTCCCGTTACCTTTGTGTAATATTGTGTGTCGATTCTCCATGGCTCCATGCGGACCTTCTAATCCTTCTAGAGCCACCGCACATGGATAAAATGCTTAGCAAGGTGTCTGCCTGGCATGCCAAGACACGAAGTTGTGACTATTCGCTACAAAAATAGCGTGCCACAATTACACAGTGTGCCAAAGGTAGCCGGGTGACAGGACAGGTCGCTCAATAGAATGGGTGTTGGCCCAGGTATCTTAGCGGTTGTGTTAGCTTTTTCACCGAATCGATGTCCGCCTCGCTTCCATGAACCATGACCGACGCGTAGGTTGTGGTGAGTCCGTCCAAAGTCGGTTTTTTATGCGGTCACTGACGCATGCAGAAGCATTAATGCCTTCACCTTTCAATCGTAATGTGTGCGCATTAAAAATGTGCTGTACGTGCGAGTTCGCTCTTTGCGATGTGCTCTTGGTTTGACGAACGGTGCATTGATTATGGAGTTATCCTCTAATTAGGCGGCGCGAGACGATAATTCGTCGGGATCATGTTTTGCAGGATGTGTCATTGTGGCATTGATCGAATGTGTCGGAAACTGATATCAGATACGAGGTTTCATCAATATCTATAAGTCTACTTTACTCTCTAAACAAAACCACCAAAGCAATGTCACGTAAACCCGCTTTGGAGTACCCGGGGATGTTCTGGATGTCATCGAACCTATTTCATGCCTATAAATATATGGAGGAAAAGCTAGACGAGGTCGAGATGTTCAAGAAGTGGTTCAAGTTCGACGGTATCATGGCTTGGTTCATCGTCACAGGAGCCATACTTGTCGGATTGTCGATCGGCGTCATGACACTTCTTGAAAGCGACATCGTCAATCGGGCAGGAGCGCATAATCGACAAGACGCGTTTCTCCGCATCGCTGAGTTTATGGGCGACATGATAGGCAAGACGGGAGGGATCCGAAATCGTACGGTACTGCAAGAGCTTATCCAAGACGTTCGGGAAGTCCGGGCCGGGATCCAGCGCCTTTCAGTATTTGAAATCACGCCGGATTCCAGCTTGCTCATTCTGACCACCGATCCGAAAGCGGTGCCGCAAGCGTTAGGTCTACAGGAACGGACCGAGATTCAAGCAGGTCGTTCGGTCATGCAACTCGATGAATCATCGGCCGAGCGGGCTTGGCGCATTACGGCCCCGATCGCGATCGACGGCAAGGTCGTCGG
>JAICUC010000354.1 GCA_025936075.1 Nitrospira sp.
CGCCCTCCGGGCTCGCTGCCAGAGCCGGTTACCGTGACAATGCCTGATTCAGGTCATATGCGCCGAGCGGAATCGACTATGGTTTTAGCACCAGCCTTCCGAACTGAGCCGTGGAACGCGAAGCAAGGTCCAGGTTTCACCGAAAAATGGAGCGCCGAGATAAATGCGTGCGACAACGCTATCAGCGGAACGGAGTTCGGCCCGGACACGGTATGTCTTTCCATCGTCAGGGTTGTAGAGCCAGCCGTTCTCCCAATGGTCAATGTCCGCGGGCTGTAGCCCCCAGAGAATGGTTTGGCCGCACAGCGGACGCTGCCGCAATGCTGGATCCGGGTTCTCCAAGTCCCTGACCAGTTGACCCGCTTGATCCCGCGGATGTTGCAGCCACACGATCCGGCCGCACAGCAGTCCGCCGCAGGCGAAGATTTGCACAGCCACCTTCGCGTGGATGAGCCAGACTCCGGTTGGAACGCCAGCAGCAACCCCGACCCTCGGAACGGCGGTTAACAATATCAGGGCCAGCGCCCCGGAATATACGACGCGACACATGGGGCGGGCCGCCGCACCAAGCCATCCCGGTGACACGGCATTGATCACCTACCTGACCCTCTTCCCCTCTCGCCAGTGGAGGGAGGCAATTCCTTGCTCAGGTCATCCGATCGAAATCCGCCGCAGCAGGGCTTCCTTTGCCTTCGGCAGCGTCAGTGTGAGCACCCCGTCCTCGACCTGCGCACTAATCTTGTCCTGATCGATCTTGTTCGACACTGTGAAGGCGCGCGTGTAAGGCCCCACATTGTACTCAGTATAGACTGGCTCCATACCCTCATATTTCGCGAAGTCGATCTGCCCATCCACCCTGAGCACGTCGTTTTCCAACGATACGTTGATATCCTTCTTCTCCACACCCGGCATTTCCATCACAACCGTGATCGCCTCATCCGTTTCATGGATGTCGGTGTACGGGATGTAGTAGCGGCCCGGGACGGTCTTCTCCTCCTTGCTCACCAGTTCTTTCTTCTCGTGAACCGCCAATTCTTGCGCAGCTGTTGCCATCACGCCCTCCGTTCCACGATTGATTGTTCGCTCATCTCAGGCCACCGGGATCGTCTTCGGCTTGTCACGCTCGGCACGCGGCAAGAACAGCGCTAGCACGCCGTCACGACATTCCGCCTTCACCCCCTCCGGATTGATCTCGATGGGGAGCGTCACAGCCCGATCGAAGCGGCCGGCGAGCCGTTCGCGGCGATGCAAGCTCACCTTCTCGCCATAGGTTACCGATTTGGTGCCGGCCAGACGGATCGTATTGCCCTTCACCTGCACCTCAATGTCCGACGTCTTGATGCCCGGCACTTCGGTGATCACGATGAAGTCGTCGCCCTTGCGGAAGACATTTATTGGCGGATAGGTGCCGCCGCCGCTCAGCCCTGGTTGCAGCCAGCCGCTCGTCCGGTACGTGTCCAGAGCCTGCTGCAGGCCCGGAAACGTCTCGAATGGATCGGGAAACAGTGCCATTGCCTTACCTCCTTCTGAGCCGTTGGACCGACATCGCATTGGCACCATAAGATGGCTGTGCCAATAATTGCCTTGATCCAGGTCAATCCGAGGTAGGTTGGTCGGCGGATAAACAATGCTGTGACGTACGGGCATGAACTGGAGTCATGCCGTGTCCCTGAAGCGCCCGACACCGAGCCAACGGCGGCGTCGAGCCAGCGTGGCGGTGCCCAAGGGAATCGAATACCGCTGGGCGCGGTCGGCGAGTTGTGGACCACGACGCAGTTCGACCTCGGCGCTCACGCTATCGGCATCGGCCGGGAACCTTGTTCCGCATGAAGGCCAAGCCGTACCCTGGCCTTTGCTGAGCTGGATACATGTCCAAAGCGCCGGGTCGTGCGGGCAACAGGCTGCGGCGGGCGAGCGATGAACAGGTCGGCCAAGGCGTCTACGTCACCACCCGCAGGCTCGGACGCACCTTGACCGCCATGTGGTGATACAGCGACAGGTAGTCCATCGTCATTCGCTGTGCAGTAAAACGCTGTTCGAATCGCTGGCGGATGGCCTTACGCGACAGCCGCCCGAGATGAGGGATGGCCGCAATCGCCCGCGCCTCGTCATCGACGACGAATCCGGTCACACCATGCTCGATTACCTCGGGCACGGACCCGCAGTTGAAAGCGATCACCGGCGTGCCGCAGGCCATGGACTCGATCATCGCCAGGCCGAACGGCTCCGGCCAGTCGATTGGGAACAACAGGGCATGGGCGCCGGAGAGGAATCCCGGCTTTTGGGAATCGTTGATCTCACCGATGAACTCGACCCAGGGGCTGGCTTGGATTAGCGGACGGATCTCGGTCTCGTAGTACTTCTTATCAGCGTTATCCACCTTTGCGGCGATCTTCAGCTTGAGCCCCGCCTTGCCGGCGATGCGGATCGCCTTGTCCACGCCCTTCTCGGGTGAGACGCGGCCGAGGAACGCGGCGTATTCCTGCTTCACCGGCTGCGGCGTCAGCAAGTCCTCCGGTATGCCGTGGTGGATCGTCTTTACGAAATTTACCTGCGCCAACGGTCGGCGCTGTGCATCGGAGATCGACACCAATGGCACGCTGCTGAAACAACGGAACACTGGCGCCAGTTCCGGCAAGTCCAACCTGCCGTGCAGAGTAGTCAGGAACGGCTTGTTCAGCCGGCTGAACAACGAAAACGGCCAGTAGTCCAAATGACAGTGCACCACATCGAACTCGTCGGCGCGGCGGGCGACCCGCTCGATCATCACCATATGCAGTGCGATCGTGTCACGGATTGACGGCTGGAACCGCAACGCACGTGGCCACCCCACCGCCAGCTTGGCGCGAGTGACGGAGTCGCCACTTGCAAATAGCGTCACCTCGTGGCCCATGGACACGAGTTCCTCGGTGAGGAATGAAACGACCCTCTCGATCCCGCCATACAGCCTCGGCGGCACAGCCTCTGTAAGCGGAGCAATCTGGGCAATTCGCATATCCCGAAGCCCTCTCCATGTCAGCCCGGTATTTCATACACGTCCGGTAACACGGCCGTACTGATTCAGATCAAGTTCTTCGAAGCGCCGGTAGCCCACGATGCGACGCACGATGGCGCCGTTCTTCTGCTTCACCCATGCTTGTTCGTTCTTGCGGGCTTGTCACATGGGCGGGCTGCCGTGACTCGGGCACCTGACAGCTAGTAGCGTCTGACACGGAGATGCGACCTTCTCCCCGCGCCGCCGATCAGCCACTCTCGCACGAAGCGCGCTGGCCCAAATTCCCGGCGCACCATCGCGCTATCAACGACCCATTCAGTGCATTCCCCAGTACTCAAAAGTGGCGACGGGGCTACCGAATTCCTCCTCAAGCTCGGCGGCTAAATGCCCCATCCGGTCGCGACGTCCTTCCAAGTCGATCCAAACCGCTGCCGTTTGGTAAAGGTGATATGGTGCACGATCAGGTTGCGGCCAGTGGGCAGGGGCTGGAGGCAGTTCTTCGTCAGTTTAGCCAGATACGGGGAGACTTCGATTTGGGCATACTCGGTCTTCCGGCAGCTGGCTTAGGTTTATTCCTCTCCATGGTGTTCTTAGGCGCGGTGGCGGTGGCGCAG
>JAICUC010000214.1 GCA_025936075.1 Nitrospira sp.
ACTGTGCCTTTCTCTGAGAAGAAAAGCCCTTCAGATGACTTCATCGGCATGTCATCATCCGCAAATTCCATGACTTTGATTGTCGCCACAGGTTTATCATCCACTTTGATGGCTCCCTGTGTCGTGATTTCCAATTTACCGGGAGGGAGCTTGATCTCACCCTTCGTCCCCATGACGGGATAGCCGAGTCCGGTCACCAATCGACGTTGGCTATCAAGCGAGAGTATACCGTTGCGGGTGTATCGAAGCCCTTGAGGCGTCTGGACTTCAAAAAACCCTCGCCCCTGAATGGCGATGTCCAGCGGATTGCCGGTCAGTCGAATGCGACCCGGCTCAAACGTGGTCTTGATCTGGTGCGGCGCGACAAACACGCGCTCAGTCGGTCCAACCGGCCTGGCCATGATCCGTTGCGCCAATCCCATGGTTTGGCTGCCGGTGGGAACGACTGCATGGTATCGCGGGAATATGGCTTTGAAAGCCTGCTCGTCCTGCTTGAAACCAGCCGTATTCACATTGGCCATGTTGTTTGCAAAGACCTGCATCCGCCGTTCATGGGCCAGCGCTCCGGACAGGATCGGATAGATACCTCGATTCATACCGCCGACTCCTTTTGCTTCCGAGATAGGGGACAGCAACCCTCATGCCAGGGTCGTTCCGAGCGGAGATTGCTGTATACAGGATGCGAACTCAGCAAAATGCAGGCATGAACTGACATCCGAGGCAAAACACTATATCGGTGCTCGATTGATCCGCCGTGGAGCGAAGGTGAATTCTACCCACTGAGGTGAAAATTATTCCTAGCAGTGGCCTGTGAAGGAAGCCTCATGCCGACTAGAGACCGCGGGAAGGAGGCCAGCCTCCGATCCTGTCAACCATGGTTGTGAAGCGGCCGCAATCCGGATGCGTCCTTCTTCATGATGCCGATCGCTCTCCAGGATTTCCGCGGCAGCGTTGAGGAGTGACTCCGCTGTAGTCCCCTTTTGCGGCCCCACGATTCCTCCAATCCGGCAGGAAATCAGCAATTCCTGGCCTTCGATCAACAGTGGGAGCGCTATGGCATGCTGAATTTTCTCCGCGACCAATCGAGACTCTTCCGGTGATTCAAGATTGTCGGCGATCACGGCGAAAGTGTATTCATTCAACCGCGCAACCACATCATGAGGCTGCAATGCGCTCTTGATGCGGGCAGCTTGAACTCGCACAACCAGCGTCATATTTGGAGCGGATGGAGAAGTGGACAGCGGACGGAACGGTTCCAAAACGCACACCAGGACTGCAACGTTCCGCGCGGTGGTCTCGGCTCTACTCAATGCATGCCCGAGCAACACAAGATAGAGCCGCCGTGTAGGCAGGCCGGTGATGCTGTCATACGCCGAGACCGAACTCCCCTGCTTGCTCCGCTCGAAGCCCTGACTAGACGGCCAACACAAAAGGCCCGCCACACCGAATCCGGCAGCGAAGAAAAGACCAATCCATCCGACGACAAGCCGTACGGAGGTGACTTCGGCTACGCTCGCAGAACCGACCGGTGTCTGCTGCATCCACGTCAAGCTTCCGCCGCAGACCATTGCTGAGGCACACCACCATGCAAAAGAGCGGTCTCGCGATCGTGAGAACCCCAGGTGTGTTAGCTTCATGTGCATCGTCGTGATTGCTGATTGAGGACTTGACCTGAATCTGAAAGAGACCGGAGACCCGATCAACCTTCCGGCTGATGCGATGGATTCTCTTTCGATCCACCCGGCGCTTGTCGGGATCTCGTCCAATGAGGTATCGGTTTCTCTGATTCAGAACTGAAGAAGAGCAATCGCCGGGCATCGCAAATTGCATCACAATGAATTCAAACGAGTAGCCGGCTCCGTCGGCGAGCGGATTCGATCAATTCGGTCTTTGTAAGTGTGCCTTAAGCCGGATAATGGCCTTGGTATGAATTTGGCAGACCCGTGACTCAGTGACTTTCAGCAAGTCTCCGATTTCCTTCATTGTGAGCTCCTCGTAGTAATACAACGTCAAGACGAGCCGTTCTTTTTCCGGCAACGATTGAATGGCCCCAACGATCGATTCCCGTTCCCGCTCGTTGACCAATGATGAAAGTGGATCAGGCGTGTGCGTATCGGCCAGCATCTTGGCCACGTTATGCCCGTCCGGCTCATGAAGATTTAAATCGTCTACACTGATCATCACCGCTCCTCTGGCCCGCGTAATGAAATCATCCAGCTCTTCCATGGACATCTTCAGCTCTGCCGCCACCTCTTCATCCTGCGGCGGTCGCCCCAGTCGGCTCATGAGGACCGTGTGAGTCTTTTGGAGCAGGCCGATTCGTTCATGAACCGATCGTGGGATCCAATCCATCGAACGAATCTCATCGAGCATGGCTCCACGGATTCTGAACTCCGCATACGTCTTGAACTTCGCTTCTCTGGTCGGGTCATACTTGTCCATGGCATCCATGAGTCCGATGGTGCCGACCGAAATCAGATCCTCTGCGTCCAAGTACGCCGGGAGGCGGAAGGCCAGCCGATGCGCCATCGCGCGAATGACATGGGCAAACTCCTTGATGAGTTGTTCGCGTCCGACTTCCTGGGCCGAAAAGGATTTCCGCTCGTGCGGTGAGACTGTTTTGCTCATGATCCCCCTACGTCCGATCGTGTTTCAGTTGCCGGCGGGTGTTGCCGCTCGTTGCCAGACAAGCTGTACGGAACTTTTGGGGAGACCGGGCCTCGGCCACTGGAGTATCTGTTGCGCTAACCGCCTGAATGCTTGGGCTGCCGGTGCCTCAGGGAACAATTCAGAAAGCGCCTTCTGCTGCATGACCGCCAAATGCACATAGTCGTCATAGGGAATCGCCCCGACCAATTCGACGGCCACATGAAGAAAATGATCCACCGCCACGTCCAACTTGCCGAACACTTCGGCCGCTTCCCGGGGACTCTTGGCCTGGTTCACCAGCACTTTGAAACGGCGTTCCCGATATTGGCGAACCAGGACTTTGATCAGCGCATAGGCGTCCGTGAGCGATGTCGGTTCCGGCGAAACGACGATCATCGTCTCATCTGCCGCAGCGGCAAAGAAGGTGACGTTCGGCGAGATGCCTGCGCCCGTATCGATCAACAACACGTCCATCCCTGAGGTGAGCTGCGCCAACTGCTCCTGAATCATCAATTGTTGGGCTTCCGTCAATGCCGTCAGACGTGGGACGCCCGAACTGGCCGGCAGGACATGAATGCCTGCCGGACCTTTGAGCACGATCTCGTCGAGCGTATGTGTGCCAACCAATACATCTTCGATCGTATGCCGTGGAACCAGCCCCAATAAGACATCGAGATTCCCTAAGCCGAGGTCGGCGTCCAAAATCAGCACCCGTTTCCCAACTTTCGTCAGGGCAACGGCAAGATTCGCGACCACATTGGTCTTCCCGACTCCTCCCTTGCCGCTGGATACCGCGATGACGTGAGTGGACGAACCGTCGTTCCGACTTAGATCTTCCGACATAAGGATAGATCTTTTTGTTCTAAACGGCATATCACGACCTCCAGCCAGATTATCCATGGTGAGTGCCTGCTTCCATTAATGCAGAAGATGCTTCCGATGGAATCGACCGATTCACAAACACTTGAGAATGGGCGGAACGTTCTGCGGTCAGAAACGCCGCTAAACGTTCAGAAGAGGCAATTTCGATATCTCCGGGGACTCTCCGTCCGATACTCCAATAAGAAAGCGGCACACCGGTTTGATGCGCCACTTCAAAGATGGTGCCGAATGATTCCGTCTCATCGAGCTTGGTGAACAGAAGACGCAACTGCGGCAGATCGCCGAGACGCCTCGTAATCCGACAGAGCTCCTGCTCTCTCGTGGATGCCGAAATGACCAGATGTGTTGTGACGGACTTCTTTGGTAGGAGCCGCCCCAGTTCTTCCGCCAATGCCAAGTCACGCGGTCCGATCCCAGGCATGTCGATCAACACGAGATCTACCTGCGTATGGCGACGGAGCCCTTCATGAACCTGTCGAGCCGACAGGGCGCACGCGAACGGCACCCCTACGATCTTGGCGTACCGACGCAGCTGTTCGACCGCCGTTTCCCGACAGGTATCAAAGGTAATAAGGGCGACGGATCTCTGCTGTTCGAGACGATAATGTGACGCCAGCTTGGCGACGGCGGCGGTCTTCCCGGCTCCACTCGGTCCGATCAGGAGACCGATCGAGGGAGAGCCCTCGGCTTTCGGAAGGGGCCCGCTCATTCGCACGCGCTTCACGATTTCATGCTGTAGCGCGCGCCGCAGCGACTCATCGTCTCGTAGGCCGGCGGCTTGTTCGGTCTTGCATATCTCTTTCAAGAGGAGGTCTACGGTGGAAGGATTCATCCCCTGCGCAATGAGCGAGCGGCACAGCAACACCGGCATGGAGGAGGGCCGACCGTCGATCGCCCGGCTGTCCGTCCGTGATAGGTCTTCTAATAAACGTCCCAATTCACTCATCACACTGTGCAGATGCGGAAGGCGATTCGGCTTCACACGCACGATGGATCGCTTCACCGAGGCGGACCGCTTACCGACGGTCGGTGCCGTCGTCTCGCAATTCGGTTTCAACATGCCTTGGAGTGTCTGTTGAAAGGTCCGCGTGGACAACGCCGAAGCCGACCCGGCATCAGACGGTTTCGCAGGAGAATCGGGTTGCACTTTTTTTCCATCTAGGGAAAGCCGTTGCACCTCTTGATCGGATGCGGCCATCACTTCCAGCACCGGTCGATTGAATGCCTGTACAACTCTCCCTCCCTCACGCACTTCTTTCGCCGACAAGATGATGGCGTCCGGCCCCAGTTCTTCCTTGATGTCACGCATGGCATCCTGCATGGTGAGCGCGTGAAATGTCTTGACTTTCATGGCTTACCTCAAGACGGCTGCGCCAACTCGAAATCGATCCGCACCGTATCCAACGACTGCAACCGGACGAACGAATCCACTTCATTGAGTCCCATGACCGGAACGGTGTGTAACATACGATCGCTGTGTCGACGGAGATGGCGGCGAACAACCTGTGAGCAGAGTACGATCGGCTGTTGCCCACGGGCTGCAACCCGTTCGGCCGCTTGTTTGAGCCCGGTTAACAGCTTGTGCGAAAGTGTGGGATCTAGATTCAACGTGGCCCCTGGCGGCAATGCCGCCGCTTGTTCCGCCAACGATCGATCCAGCCGAGGATCCAAGGTGATAACTTGTAAACTACCGTCGGACGCTTGATACTGCTTAGTAATGGTCCGAGCCAACGCCTGCCTCGCATACTCCGTCAGGACTTCTGCGTCCTTGGTGAGCGTGGCCTGATCAGAAACCGCCTCGAGGATCGAGCGTAGGTCGCGAATGGGAATGCCTTCCTTGAGTAAGTTCCCGAGCACCCTGACGACGGTGCCGAGCGGTATCAGCGTGGGAATGAGCTCTTCCACCAGCTTCGGATGCGATTTTCCGACTTCGTCCAAAAGCGTTTGAACTTCCTGCCGTCCCAACAATTCATGGCCGTGGCGCTTGATCAATTCCGAAAGATGTGTGGCGATCGCCGAACTCGCGTCAACCACGGTATACCCGGCTATTTGAGCCTGTTCTCTGGCGCCTTCAGGAACCCAGAGTGCCGGCAACCCGAAGGCAGGCTCCTTGGTCGCAATCCCCTGAACCAAGCCTCGTTGGCCGGTACCCGGATCGATCGCCAACAAATGCCCCGGCAAGACGTCAGCCTTCGCCACTTCTACGCCCTTCAAAATGATGGCATATTCGTTGGGACGCAGCTGAAGATTATCCCGTATATGAATGGGGGGCACGACAAAGCCCATCGATTCCGCAAACTGTCGCCGGAGCGCTTTAATCCGATCGAGCAGCGCGGTGCCTTGTGTTCCCTCGACAAGCCCTATCAACCCGTATCCGACCTGGACTTCCATGAGATCGAGCGGCGTCACTCGGGTCGGACTTTCCTCGGCATTCTGAGCAACCGGAGCGGGAGCCGGGGTTGCTTGAATCTGCTCCTGCTGATGGAGATGATAGGCGATCCATGCAATGGCGCTCCCTAACGCCAAGAACGCCACATGCGGCAGCCCCGGCACCAATCCAAGCGCGAGAAGAATACCCGCAGCAATGCCCACCGGTTTGGGGGACATCAAGAGCTGTCGAGTCATCTCGCCTCCCAAATCCGTTTCCGAGGCGGCGCGAGTCACCACGATACCGGCCGCAGTCGAAACGATCAGGGCGGGAATCTGTGCCACCAATCCTTCACCGACGGTCAGGATTGTATACGTTTGAGCCGCGAGTGCCGGACTCATACCCTGTTGCAGAATACCGATCGCCAATCCACCGATAATGTTGACGAGTATGATAATGACGGCGGCAATGGCATCTCCTCGAACGAACTTGCTGGCGCCGTCCATCGCCCCGTAAAAGTCGGCC
>JAICUC010000365.1 GCA_025936075.1 Nitrospira sp.
CCGGATTACTTCGTCATCGAACCCGACTCGAAAGCCGCAACACCGCAAATCAAAATCGAGCAAGTGCGGGAGATCGAACAACAGTTCGTCTATCGGCCACTCGTCGGGGAACGAAAAATCTGTCTGATTGACGACGCGGACCGATTGACCGTCGGTGCCGCCAACGCGCTCCTCAAGACTTTGGAAGAGCCTCCTGGCCATAGTCTCTTCATTCTGGTCACCAGCCGGCTCCATGCGCTTCCGATCACCATTCGATCACGCTGCCAAGGGCTCCGTTTCACGACGCCCGCCCGCACGCAAGTTGAAGCGGCGCTGATACTCAAGCGGGAACTTCCCCCGGCCGATGCCCGTTTCTTGGCGGTCTTCGCCGATGGCCGTATCGGAGAAGCGCTTACGGCGAATGTTGCAGAAGTTCGTGCGCAACAACAAGAATGCCTGACGTTGGTGAAGGTGGAACGCTTGACATCGAGCGCGGCCATCCTTTCTTCATCGGAAAGCTTGGCCAAGACAGACCGCGGAGAAGAAACCCTCGCATGGCTTGCGCGATGGATCCGTGATCTTGTCATCGTCATGGTGGATGGGGATCAGGATCAGATCCTCCACCTCGACCAACTCGCCGACCTGCGACGATACGCCCAGCGAGCGGACATCGACACTCTCCTGACCCTCTTGAATGACATCGAACGGACCGAACAGCAGGCCACACGACACGTAAACTTACAGATGGCGCTGGAAACGACTTTCCTTCGACTGCGTGAGGCACTCGCGCTTGTACCTTCCGGAGTCTCTGCCTAGAAATAGGCGCTTCCAACCTGTTATCTTGCTTCGTTATGGTGAACGAGAATACGTTTTACATCACCACCCCGATTTACTATGTCAACGATGTCCCGCATATCGGTCATGCCTATACCACCATCGCGGCGGACGTGCTGGCGCGCTATTGGCGGCTGCGAGGACGCGAGGTATTTTTTCTTACCGGCCTCGATGAACATGGTCAGAAAGTGCAACAGGCGGCCGCCAAAGCCGGCATTGACCCACAGGTCCATTGCGACAAGCTCGCACCACAATTTGAGACTCTCTGGAAGAAGCTGAATATCTCGAATACCGCCTTCATCAGGACAACGGATCCTGAGCATAAATCTGTGGTTCAGCAGTGCTTGCAGCAGCTCTACGACAAGCAGCTGATCTATAAGGATTCATACACCGGATGGTATTGCACGTTCGATGAACGGTTCTGGACCGAGAAAGACGTGGAGTCCGGTCTCTGCCCGGACTGTAAGCGCCCCGTCGAGAAACTCAGCGAACACAACTACTTCTTCAAGATGGGGCAATACCAGGATCGCTTGATCGAGCACATCAAGACACATCCGAATTTCATCCGCCCGGAGTCACGGAGAAACGAAGTCCTCGGCTTCTTGCAAACCCAGAAACTCGGAGATCTTTCAATCTCCCGTCCGAAATCGCGGCTCTCCTGGGGCATCGAATTACCATTTGACGACAACTATGTGACCTATGTCTGGTTCGATGCGCTGGTGAATTACATCTCCGCCTTGGAATACCTCCCCAGAACAAAACCCGCTGGTACTCGATTCTGGCCGGCGAATGTGCATCTCGTCGGCAAAGATATACTCACGACACACGCCGTCTATTGGTCCACGATGCTGATGGCATTGAACCTTCCATTGCCGGAAACGATCTTTGCCCACGGCTGGTGGACCGTGGACGGCGAGAAGATGTCCAAGAGTCGCGGCAACGTCGTCGATCCGAACAAGATGGTGGACGAATTCGGCGCCGATGCGTTTCGGTATTTCTTATTGCGGGAGGTGCCGTTTGGGCAGGATGGGGATTTTTCCCAGTCGGCCATGGTCACCCGTGTGAACAGCGACCTCGCCAATGGTCTGGGCAATCTACTCAGCCGCACGCTGACTCTGATTGAACGAACTCAAGCAGGACACATACCGACTCCGGGAAAAATCGGACCAGCAGAGTGGGAGCTTGAACGGGCCACGCTGTCTCTTTTGAACGAAGTGTTGCCACGCCACTTCGAGCAATTGGAATTTAATCGGGCACTCGAAGCTATTTGGCATGTCGTGCAAATTGCCAATCAGTATGTCGACAAGGCTGCGCCATGGACATTGACCAAGAGTATGAGCGACGCCGAAACACTCCGGACAGTCCTTTACACCCTGGCCGAGACGCTCCGTTGCCTCAGCCTGGCAGCATATCCTGTCATCCCGAATAGTGCGCAGTCGATCTGTTCTCAACTTGGCATGTCACCTGAATTCACCAGCCCTTTACTGAAAAACAAGATCGAATGGGGTGGCCTGAAACCTGGCTTCCCCATCCATAAAGGACCATCGCTGTTCCCCCGCATAGAATCAAAACCAGGAGCAAGACCAGTGACCGAATCATCTGTTCCTTCACAACCGACAGCAACAGCACCCACATCTCCTTCCGTTCCAGCATCTCCGGCTCCGCTGCAAATCACCATCGATGAATTCATGAAGATCCAGCTCAAGACGGCGAAGGTTCTCTCGGCGGAGCGGGTGCCGAAATCGGAGAAATTGATCAGGCTCCAAGTGTCTCTTGGCACTGAACAACGCCAGATCGTGGCGGGCATCGGCAAGAAATATGAGCCGGACGTGCTGGTCGGCAAAACCATCGTGATCGTGGCGAATCTGAAACCGGCCAAACTCATGGGTGTTGAATCGCAGGGTATGGTTCTCGCGGCAGGTGATACCGATGTACAGGGGCTGCTCACCATTCAGGAAGCAGTGGACCCCGGCACCAAGGTGAAATGACGCGATCTTCCTTCGTTGGAGTGATTTTCTCGCCCTTACTCTTCTGCTTTCTGACTCCCGTCACAGGCCACGCTGTCGCTGATTCATCGCTCAACAGTCCTCAGCCGACGACAGTGCTCGTGCGGGTCGTGGCGCATGGGGCGATGGTGTTGGGCCGCGAAGTCGGTGGCGTGCGCGTGACGATTACCGATGTCGCGAGCGGCCACATTCTAGCGACCGGCCTGCAGCAGGGCGAATCAGGAGATCAGAATCAAATCATGCGTACCCCTCATATGATGGAAGAGCCGATCTACAGCTCTCGTCCTTCTGCCGCCTTCAGCACCACGTTGGAGCTGCAGAAACCGACGTTAGTGGAGATCTCCGCAGAAGGGCCACTCGCCTATCCCGCCGCATTGCGGAGAACCAGCCAAACCTTGTTGTTGATCCCGGGTCAAGACCTGACAAACGACGGCATTGTCCTGCATCTCCATGGTTACTTGATTCAGATCGAGCGCCCCAAACCACGCGAAGCATTGATCGCAAAGGACGATGTGAAACTCCGGGCCTCAGTCCGAACCCTGTCCGGCTCCTTGGTCCGCCCCCATGGAGATTGGGACTCGCGAAAGATCGGTATTTATGGAGAGGTGTTGATCGGGAATCGAATCATCGAGCGACTACAACTGTTCTATGACGAAGG
>JAICUC010000279.1 GCA_025936075.1 Nitrospira sp.
GAAAATACCGGGCCGAGGAACCTTTTTCCTGCCGATCCTCACGGTGAGAATGCGGGCATCTCGTAGAGCAAAGACATCTTCATCGGTTACATCGTCTCCCACGTAGAGCGCCGCGCTGCAGTCATGCTGAAGGGCATGGGTGACGGGGCCATTCTCGCCCTCTCCCATGAAGGCGACATCGCCAAAGTGCAGGAATGGCTGGGGCATGCCAACGTTTCAACGACCCGCCTCTACGATCGGCGGAAAATGCGGCCAGAAGGTTCCCGACATTTCGGGTGCGGTATTAGCGGTATTAAAGTGTGAGATGAGCACTGATTCTGGCGAGTTCTTCTGTCGACAAAATGCCTCCCGTGCTTTTTGCTAATCTCCCTCTTGTTCCGTTTCTAAGTCCATATGCCGCTCCACAATCGTGGCCGCTTTCGCTCGAACCGCTGGATCCTCGTCTTCCATTGCCTCGAAAACTGGTGTCAGTGGAGGCTGATCCCGTTGCGTGTCCCAATAGTCCAGTGCGCGATACCGGATATGGGCATCTGGGGAACTAAGATCCTTGGTGATGACCTCCGGGATGTCGGGAGACATCGCTGCGTTGCGTTTCTCCGTTGTCTCATCG
The DNA here is from genome assembly GCA_025936075.1 of Nitrospira sp. Lineage (GTDB taxonomy): Bacteria > Nitrospirota > Nitrospiria > Nitrospirales > Nitrospiraceae > Nitrospira_D. Next base: position 611 of record JAICUC010000279.1, read on the forward strand.
GACTTCTCCGCGGTCGTCGGTTGGCTGGTTGACGCGCGGTCACTCGGGCCAGAGCGGTCCCCTCTTTCACTCACACGTGTATCCGATCCCTGTCCCGATCCCTGCGCTCCAAGTTCTGCGCGACTGGTCGCCGACACATTCGCGGTGGTCACCGTCGCTGCACGCGAGTCGAGACCCGAAGCCGGATCGGAGGCGGGAGACCCGCAACCGGTCAAGACGCCTCCGAGGACACAAGCGGCCATGACGAGACGCCCCCGCCATTCACTCTCACCTGATACCCGTCGCCCTAAACTTCTCTTCATCATCGTTCCAGTCCGTATCTCCAACCTGCTAAACGACGACTGACGGCTGAATCCGGACGCTTCCACAGGGAAATTGAGGTGCCTAGCAAGATTCGCCAGGCGCCATCGTTTGTATCCGTTACAGCACGCTCAAGAATGCGGCCAAATCCTCTTTTTCTGTCGCGGTCAGGCCCATGGTAAACCGTGTGTTATAGAACTCGATCGTATCCTTCAGAGTCTTGGCGGAACCGTTATGAAAGTACGGGGCGCGTGCGGCGAGGCCCCGCAAAATCGACCCCTTAAACTTTCCAATGTCCGCCCACTTTCCCGTGATCAGTGCCCGGCCAGGATCCGTCGTCGAGAGCTCTTGGCCCGTCGATTTGTTCCGCAAGGTGATCACCGGGAGATACCGGGTATCAAGGATACCCTTCACATCGGATACTCCAATATTCAGCGGCCCCACGATATTGCCGTTCGGCAGGGCCTTCACGATGGAGTGATGGCCGACATTGGGCGCATCGTGGCACGTGCCGCACGTCCCAGGAATAAGCGGCAGCCCCGCGGCATCGTTGAGCCCACCTACGCCCACAATGTTGATCGGTTTGGAGTTAAATAAGGTTTGCCCCCGCAGGATACTGGCTCGGCGCCTGGCTTGGCGCGCCGTGTCGGGAGTATGAGCCCAACGATCGGTGAAGAGTGTAAAGACGACGGGCGTGAACGGGGTCCCAAACGGGTTGAACCCCAGCGGATCGTTGATACCGAGAAAGAACTCCTGAGTCGAAAGGGATTCTGGACCACCAGTGGCACCGCCGCGCGATAGCGTCCCGGCGCCAGCATCGATGGCCTGTGCGGTCGACAGCGCCATCTCAAAGGCGACAATCTGCTGCAGCTGTTGGGCCGTGGGAGGCGTGGCGGCCTGGGCATGACCCATGGTGGCATCGAGGGCCTGGTGGGTCAAGTCAGACGACAGATCATGAGGGAATGCAATGGGTGTCGTCCCGGTCTGGGTTGAGGATTCCCGCGAATCCCACATCACGGCGCTGAGGAATCGAAGATTGGTCGAGGGCAACGGCCGGCGATACATCGACAAGGTCGTGGTCTCGTTACACCGGTAGGGATTGTTGACGCGCACGACTTCGAATTCGGCCCCTGCCGGAACATCGATTGCGATGCGGAGCAACCCACGGGTTCTGAGAAGGCTATAGGCATCACGGCGACCACCCTCCGTTGACGTATTGATGTCATGATTGCAATTGGATCCGTCGTTGGTTCGGAATAGTGGGTCACGACCATGCGACTCTCGGAACCGCTTCTCGACGTTGACCGCTGATATGGACCAGGCGTCGCCTGGCTGATGACAGGTGACGCATGTGCGCCCATTGGTCCCAAGGTCTTGAAAGAAGGGCCCGGTCATGTCCAATTTGCCGGTCGTGCTGAATGTTCTCAGGACACCTGATGGATTGGGGAAGGGAAACAGATTGGGGAGCATGTTCGGGTCCTTCGGCGCCGCCATCACAGCCGTGGCACATCCCAGAACAAGCATGGCAGAAACCAATGCACGAACTTTCATCATTGTTCTCTCCCTCCTGGTGGTTGACGAAACACATTTCTCATCATGTAATCCGGCTTGCCGCCTTATGCTGGACAGCAAGGTGATATCGTCGAAACGCAAGACGATACCTTCCTTGAAGGCACATCATGCACTTCCCATCGTTTGGTCTGGACGGATGAAGCAGGCCGATCGAAACCCGACGCAGCTGAGGGCACGAGCAAAAACCGGGCCTGATGTGAACGGGTGTGGATCGCCGGAAATACATGCCAGTGGAAACATCTTCTTCCAAAGAGACTGTACACGCGTAGTCAGAGGCATACATTTCCGGACCACCCAAGCGCTACATCCCATGGGGGGGATATGCCATGCCTTAAGAATGGGTGGAAAGTGGCAGAGGTAGGGGGAACTACATTTTCCGCAATCGTACGCTGGTGTGTGTCGAGCGTGGTGTCAGCTCTGCAACGCTCACCAAAGAGTCATGCGACTGACATTCAGCAGGACGGCAAACTTTGCCGGGGTGGTTTACCGTTCTGTTCTACCATTCTTGTCTTGCCTGTTTCACAAACACTGCTTTTGCTGGAGGGAACGGGAAAGGCTTCGCCTCCGAAAAACCATTTCATTATATTTTCCTAATTTTGCCGTCCATCCATAGTCTTCAGTCGTTAAGATGGTTAGAGGCAACAATGAAAAATACTACGTACCTAAGCAAGGCGAGTTTCATACATGGCTAGGTTACTTTCGACTAGATATTTATTAATGTCTTAGTATATTTGGCCTACATACAGCATCAGTAAGTAGTCATGCGCTTACAATACTGCTCGGTCATACTACGTATTATGATGAAAAATACAAGGCCTTTTTCAACACCCTGCTAAATCTTGGCAACTGCCTTCGTGAGTCCTACCCATCGCATGAAGGGGCTCAGCCTAGTGGTCTATTCTGATCCTTCGGCAAAGGCCAATACCCTAGGGGGTTTACGTGTTTTTACGATGCATGGGGTTAAGTAACATTGACTACATTAGGAAAGCTAGCCGATCGGTGGAGGTGAGAATGTTAAACGAGGATTCCGTCACCGGCATATTCGCCGTTACGCTGATGATTGTGACGGTTCTCATGTTGGGTTATCATCTGGCGCATTTTATATCGAAGCATGAATTTAAGAGCGCCGGAAGCTACACAGTTATTGATCGGCTTACCGAAACCGGTCCAGAAGTCATCGTACTAGCGCCTGCCCAAGAGTAGCCATGAGAAGTTCAGGCTTTCCTATCAGCAACATGCCGCCGTGCTCACCGCAGAGCGCATGAATCTGTCCTAGCTTCATCAGAAAGTTGCTATGGGAATTGCACCGGTCGAAAATTTATTTACTGATCAGCCGGGCCAATGTCATGTGAAAGACACTGAAGCTACCTCAGCGGCATTTTCCCGAAAGAAAGCCAGAGTGGTTCATCTCTTTGTTGACGTGTTGAAGTGTTTCATTCCGCGCATCAGCATCTGAATGCAGAGCCGCCCGAACGTTTACCGGCTCTCCACGGCTTCGTGAATCGCGTCATAGAGCAGGTCGACCGCCTCTTCCTTCGGAATCAGACGAACGGCGCCCGCTCGTTTCATGGTCTCTTGATTTTCTGTGCTCGCGTTCACTGACAGCCCGATGATAATTGTGTCCGGATAATCGTTCTTGATCTGGGCCGTTGCCTCAATACCATTCATCCGGGGCATGTTCATGTCCATGAGCACAATGCTTGGATGAAGTTTTTCCATCAACATGATCGCCTCTAAACCATTACTGGCTTCTCCTACAACCTGGATGTCTGCATAGCCTGCCAACATCGACCGAATACCCTGCCGGACGGAGGCATGGTCGTCCACGATCATGATCTGCAGCTCCCTTTCATCCTCCATATCCCGCGCTCCGCTCATTGCCATACGGCATGACTTACCTGTTATCCCTGCGGTCACGTTCTATCCTAATCGGCATCGCAGAATTTCATCCTAGATATGCTAAGGCCCAATGAGTGCCTACTGGGGATTTCCGCAGGCCTGTCACCCCACAATAGATAGAAGAAGACCTAGTCCATATGCTGCCTCATGCATCTGAAGATCCCTGTCCTATAAGGTTCGAGCGATGGTTGGCGAAGTTTCTGATAATTGACTTTCCTGCTGTACCTGCATGGTGAATCCTCCCGCGCTCATCATAGGGGTGAATGTATTACCGGGCGAGGAAAACTCACATTTCGACCTGTCGTGTGGTCGTGCAGGCTCTGGAACTGTCCGCCTTGGCGAGTGAGGTCGTGCGGGTATTTACCACATTCGC